>JAGQPK010000603.1 GCA_020426755.1 Planctomycetales bacterium | reverse complement strand
GTCGGAGAGCAGCATGACCGGCGTCATGAAGCGAACGGCAATGCGCCACGCCTCCTGAGCCGTATCGAAGCAGTCTGCTGGACTGCGAGCGGCGATCACGGGCATCGGGCACTCACCGTTGCGACCGTAGATTGCTTGGTAGAGATCAGACTGTTCGGTCTTGGTGGGCAGACCGGTGCTTGGGCCACCACGTTGGATGTTGATAATCACCATCGGCAGTTCCAACATCACCGCCAAGCCCATCGCTTCACCTTTCAGCGCGATACCGGGACCGCTGGATGTCGTGATTGACATCGCACCGGCGAAGGCTGCGCCGACGGTCGCCGTCATGGCCGCGATTTCGTCTTCGGCTTGGAACGTGCGAACGCCAAAGTTCTTGAAGCGGCTCAATTCATGCAAGATATCGCTGGCGGGAGTAATCGGGTACGAACCGAGGAAAAGTTCCTGATTACTCATTTTCGCGGCAGCAACCATGCCCCACGCAAGCGCGTCATTACCTGTCATGTTGCGATACTTGCCGGGTGCCAAGCTCGCCTTATCCACCTGGTAACTACTGACGAAGGCATCTGTCGTTTCGCCATAGTTGCGGCCGGCTCGCAAGGCCCGCAAGTTCGCGTCGGCGATCTGCGGCTTCGAACCGAATTTGCTCTCGATAAACCGTTGCGTCGCGCTGAGGCTCCGACCGTACATCCAGTACATCAACCCCATGGCAAAGAAGTTGCGGCAACGGTCAGCTTCCTTTTGGCCGAGTCCCAAACCGTCCAGGGCCGCCCGCGTCAACTTGGTCATCGGCACCTTGAATAAGCGATAGGCGTCGAGACTGCCGTCCTCCAAGGGGCTCGTCGGGTAACCGGCTTGCTCCAGACTCTTCTTATCGAAGGCATCTTCGTTGACAACCAGGATGCCGCCTCGGTCCAGATCGCCGAGATTCGTCTTTAGCGCGGCGGGATTCATAGCCACCAACGCATCCAATCGATCACCGGGCGTATAAATGTCCGTTGAAGCAAAGTGAACCTGGAAACCGCTGACGCCGGCCAACGTGCCGCGCGGAGCACGAATCTCCGCCGGGAAGTCCGGGAACGTCGCCACGTCATTGCCCGCCAGCGCTGACGTGTTCGTCATCTGCGTTCCGGCAAGCTGCATGCCGTCGCCCGAATCGCCCGCAAAACGGACCGTCGCCGAATCGATTTTAATTACTTGTTTAGAAGTACCAGACTGATCTTGTGTTGAGGTCGACATGCTTACTGCCAAGTGAGTGCAAAAATACCTGCTGGAAATAGCGAGTACGTAAGACGGAGTAATTCGCTAAGAGAAACTCATGAAGCCAGTTTATGAAAACGCCAGGGAGCGTATTCGTGTCGCAAGAAACCATCGCCGTCAGCAACCACCGACGAGCGAAATCACCGCTGCATGGCGGGTCCATCATGATCTGCGACTAAGCTCCTTCTCGCTCCTGTGGACGTTGATTCGGACAGGGAGGAAGGTTGTACACAAATTTGGGAAAATGCTGCACCAGGTAGTGCAAAATCGTGGACACTTTCAAGAGTCCCACGGGTCGGCCGGCACCGTCGACGACAGGCAAGCGACGATAGCCCCCTTCGGACATCTTCGCAATTGCCGATGTCACCGTCTCACTGGCCAATACCACGGCGGGATTCCGGGTCATCACCGCTTCAATCGGCTGATCGAGACCGCCACCAGAAGCTAGCAACCGCAACGCATCGCGCTCGGTGAACATGCCCACGAGCTTGCCATCCTGACAGACGGAGACACTTCCCGACTGACGCGCCTTCAGTTCATTCAGCACTTCACGTACCGAAACACTGGGCTCGACACACAACGGCTTGGGCAAGTTCATGTGCCCAACCGTCTCCGTTTCCAAATGCAGTTCAAACGCCAATGGATGGCCCTTCATTTACACTGCGGGCGGAGTTGAATAATCCTTGCAATGTACCACGTTGCCCATTTCGTTTGAAGGACAAATTGGCGTATTTCAGACTGATCAGTTGGATCCGACTGATCAGTCGGATGCCAGAGAGATCTATCGGACATCAGACAGATCCGTCGGATGCCCGCTCTCCTCCATAGAACTTGCTCAGGTCGATGCCGCCCTTCTGTTCTTCTTCTAGTAGCTTCACGCGCATTTCCAACCGCTCTAATCTGCGGGCCATCTGCGGGACAAGTTGCTGGGGTTCTTCTTGCCGTTTAGGTCGCGGCACGAGCGGGTATCCGAGCTGCCGTTGCATTGCGGCAAACAAAAACAACGGGTCCTTTTGGCGATTCGCAGCGGCAATTCGACCTTCCTTCACGCCAAACAGGGGCGACGTCAGCCGTTCATCTTCCACCAGTAAATCGCGGCGACGGGGCTGGTAGTGTGCACTGCGAACGTAAATCAAGTCGGCCAAATCGACCAAACCAATCTGCCTGCGCACAATTAAGATCCAGGTCGACCAGCGTTCGTCGAACAACGGGTCGGCGGACATGGCCTCCAAACCTCGGTCGTAGTGCAACCGATTGCGACATATCGACTCGAACTGAAAGAAGAAGCCACCTTGCCGCGTAACCTGTTCGCTGCGGTACTTTGCTTCGCGTTCGAGAATCGCCAGTGCCGTGCGAAAATCAAACCGACCGCGTTCGTCTTCCGCCTCGCGAATTAAATAGGTCTGAAACGGCGTAAAGTAATGTGACAAGCGCGACATAGCGGCCGCAAAACCACCAGCGTGCTTGAGTTCGCCCAACAGAAAATCGATGGCCAACGGCAACTTCGTTGTCGCCAGCACCTCGTGCTTGAGGGCCTCCATCACTTCCTGCAGCGGCATATTGGACTGCATACGATCCAACAATGCGCGGAAGAAGTACATCTGCTCGATATACTCCTCCTGCGGCAACAGCCCGGGCGGTCGTGCGTCTCCTGCGGCGTCCGCATCCCGCCGATCCGCCGCCAAGTTTTGCCGGGCGGCACCCGCTGAGAGCGGTCGCTGTGAGTCATCGTCGCTAACTCCGGTCACCGCGTTGTCTCACCTGATGATTCTGTAGAAACCGACAATTGCGTCTGCAAGAATTCGATCACCCGCTGGAATGCCGCGTCATCCCAATACGCCCCGATGTGACCGACCCGTCGGACAACGTGCAGTTCCGCCGATACGCCGACGTCATGGAGTTCATCGAGCAGCACGCGTGGCTGCGCAACGGGCACCAAGCGATCCACTTCACCATGATACAGGAAGACCGGCGGACATTGCGCGGTCACAAAACGAGCAGGAGACGCAGCAGCATACGCCTCTGGTTGCTCGGCGCGCGAACCGCCCAGCCAAAACGCCAAACGCCGACTCGCTGGCGGCTCCTCACGAAATTCGCAGGGAGCTCCTCCCGCCACGACTGCCGACAATTCGACCGAAGGCCGTTGATCGCTCATCACCGTGGTCGCCAACAGACAGGCGAGATGGCCGCCGGCTGAATATCCACACACGGCTAGCCGGTCTGAATCGAGTTCATAGCGGTCCGCTTGTTCCGCCAGCCAAACGAGCGCCGCGCGACAATCATCAAGCTGCGCAGGAAAACGATGCATGGGGGCCAAACGATAATCGATGGCCACCGCCGCCAACCCTGCCGCCGCTAGCTGTCGCGAATGCCACGCAGTATGTTCCTTGACTCCCGCCAGCCACGCGCCGCCGTGAATCATCAATACACAGGGATGTGGAGCGGGTGTCGTGGGCAAATAGATGTCCGCCCGCAACGCGCCGTCTGCTCGGCGCACATACTCGACGTCGCGCAACACACGTACAGCGGGCTCCGCTGCGCTGCTAACTCCCGCTGGCAATCTCACAGCCAGCGCACACACCGCCAATACGATGTGCCACGCCACGCGGTGCGTTCCAGTCCGCTTGCGCCGTACCATCTGCTGCTCGCTCACTAACCTGCTGCCCACCTACACACGCGACCAACGCGCAGTCTGCCAACGAGACGCGCACGCTTCGGACGTCCGGCTCGCCGTCG
>JAGQPK010000602.1 GCA_020426755.1 Planctomycetales bacterium | reverse complement strand
CAACTGTGCCAGATGACGGCCAGCGCGTGCGATCGGCCGGTGCTCGCCGGCCCCGTCGAAGCCACCGCGATTGGTAACGTGGTGATGCAAGCCATCTCACGCGGTACGCTCGGTTCGATTGCCGAAGCGCGCGACCTGATTCGCGCCAGCTTCCCGTTGGTCGAGTACTCGCCCAAGGAAGTGGCGCCGTGGGACAATGCCTTCGAACGCTTCTGCGAAATCGTCAAGTAGATCGGTAATCGGACAGTTCCGACGGATCTATCATTGATCGGACAGATCCGTCGGATCTACGCAAATCAGATGGATCGGACTGATCGGGTGCTAGCGCGGCTTGTTGGCGCCCTGATATTCATCCACGTCGTGCAATTCCAAATCGTTCGCGAAGTGGACGCCGGGACGCAGATAGATTTCCCCGTGGGCCTGCTCTTGCTCGGCAATGACACAATGGTGTCGCACCAATTCGAGCACTGCCAGAAACACACCGATCATCGCCGACTTGTGCATGCTCGGTTCAAACATGTCCGTGAATGCCACCTGCCCATCGGTTCGCAGCAACTCATGAATACGTTGCATGTAAACTTGGATCGGTGTTTCGTCATAGACGATACTGGTGGGCTGCGCGACTTCGCTTGTCCGAATGATCCGGCCCATAGCGCTGACCAAGTCCCAGAGTTCAACTTCCTGGATCGGTTGGGCGGCCGGGTTGACTTCGCGTGGCGGCAGGTCGTTGGACAAACGCGGGTAACATTGCGACCAGTTGCGTGAACGTTCCTCGAGCACACTTGCCGCATCGCGATACTGCTTGTATTCGAGTAACTGCTGCACCAACTGTTGCCGCGGGTCTTCCCACGGCTCTTCTGATTCTGCCTCTTCGTCGGTTTGCGGCAGCAGCAGTTTGGATTTAATCTCGATTAGCGTGCTTGCCATCTCGAGAAAGTCACCGACCGCGTTGACGTCCAACTGCTCCAGGACGGACAGGTAGTCGAGAAACTGGACGGTGATCGGCGCGATCGGAATCTCGGTAATCGACAGCTCGTGCTTGCGCACCAAATAGAGCAGCAAATCGAGCGGCCCGCGGAAGATATCGAGGTCGACACAGAACATGGGCGTTTGATCGTCCGCGGAGTCATCATCGAGCAACGCCTGCCAAGCCGGAGGAATTGGCGTTTCATGATGCCACTGTCCGATTGCTTCTCGCATGCGGGCGCGAGTTGGCGGAGGTGGCAAGATTGTCCGGCTGGGGCCTTTGTTCATGGTCGACGTCCTACGCAGAGGAACTTGAATCGCCAATTGAATTCCGAAATTCAGGTATCACGGCAGCTTGCCTGCCTGCTGCAAACGACCGCAACCGTGCTGGCAATGACCGATCGGCAGCCAAACCGGACGGCGTGTTCCAACTGCTTATCCAGCGGCCACGTTGCCGACAATCTACCGGGATTTTCGCGGATCGCGGCGAACCTCGACTGCTGCCATCGGCTCCTAAACCTGCCCACAGGCAGGCACAAGCTGCACGGGTGCTGTCAAGTAGCGGAAACAGGACGCACCGCCGCTCCCGCATTCTACCCGAAATGCCACCGACCACGTCGCGTACTTGCTGCGATTTTCTGGCCGGACTATCATATGCCGTTTCCACACTTGCACTTGTTGCCCCTTCAAGGTGGGTCCACCTACGATGCGCCACGTCTTATCCGCTGTCGTGCAAAACGTCCCGGGCGTGTTGGCTCACATCTCCGGAATGCTTGCTTCGCGAGGTTACAACATCGATTCGCTAGCTGTTGGCGAGACGGAAGATCCGCAGCTGTCGCGGATGACGTTCGTCGTCCGCGGTGACGATCGCGTGTTGGAGCAGATCCGCAAGCAGCTCGAGAAGATTGTGACGGTCGTCAAAGTCGTCGACGTCAGCTCGCAAGATTATGTCGAACGAGACTTGATGTTGATCAAGATCAAGGCGCCCCCCGGCGGCAAGCGAAGCGAGATTCGCGAGCTGGCAGACATCTTCCGCGGTCGCATCGTGGATGTCGGACCGGACGAAGTGATGATCGAAATCTCCGGCAAGGAGAACAAGATCGAAGCCTTCATCGATCGGATGCGACCGTACGGGATTGTCGAACTGGTGCGCACGGGTCGCATCGCGATGGTTCGCAACACTCCTGTCAAACCAGAAGTTGCGCCCAATGGCGCTGCTCCGGAAAACTCGCTCCGGAAATACGTAAAACAAAAGTAGCAATTCTAATTTTCGACGATTTCGAGGTGCCCCGGTATGCCGGCCAAGATTTATTACGACAAGGACGCAGATCTCTCTGTTCTGAAGGACAAGACCATCGCGATTCTGGGCTACGGTTCCCAGGGTCACGCCCAAGCCCAGAACCTGCGGGATAGCGGCTGCAACGTCGTCATCGGTCAGCGTCCGGGCGGACCGAATTACGACTTGGCCGTGAGCCATGGTTTCAAGCCGGTATCGGCTGCCGAAGCCACCGAACAAGCTGACATCGTCAACATCCTGCTGCCGGACGAAGTGCAAGCCGACGTCTATCGCGAAAGCGTTCGTCCGCACCTGAAGCCCGGTGACGTGTTGATGTGCTCACACGGCTTCAACATCCACTTCGAACAAGTCGTCCCGCCGCAAGGCGTCGACGCCCTGCTCGTTGCTCCCAAGGGCCCGGGCCACTTGGTGCGCAGCGAATTTGAAAAAGGTGGCGGCGTCCCCTGCTTGATTGCACTTGGCGAAGGTGCCAGCGACAAGACACGTCAAATCGGCTTGGCGTATGCCAAGGGGATTGGTGGTACGCGTGCCGGTGTGATCGAAACCACGATCGCCGAAGAAACCGAAACCGATCTGTTCGGCGAACAGGTCGTGTTGTGCGGCGGTGTCAGCGAGCTGGTGAAGGCCGGCTTTGAAACGCTGGTCGAAGCAGGCTACCAACCAGAAATGGCCTACTTCGAATGCTTGCATGAGCTGAAGCTGATCGTCGACCTGTTCTATCAGGGCGGCCTCAATTACATGCGTTACAGCGTCTCGAACACAGCGGAGTACGGCGACTACACCCGTGGCCCCCGCATCATCACCGACGAGACTCGCGCCGAAATGCGCAAGATTCTCAACGAAATCCAGACCGGCAAGTTCGCCCGCGATTGGATCCTCGAAAACAAGGGTGGGGCGGCTGCGTTCAAAGCCACTCGGCGTATCAATCGCCAGCATCAGCTCGAACAGGTTGGTCGTGACCTGCGTCGCCTGATGTCGTGGATCAACGCGAAGGAAGTGTAAGCGTTCCCTAGAGGCTCGTGACTCGAGAACAACGAGGACGGTTCCTGATGAGTTCCCTGCAAGACGCGACGCTGAAGACGTTCGAAACACTGCAGCCCGGCGATCAAGTCGAGCTGCAGCATGAAGTCAAAGTGGGCTTCCGCACATGGAAGACCACCACCGTCGGTACCGTCGTGCACGCGGAACGTCGCCGTCACGGCCTCCATTATCGCCGCAATCCCGATGACAAAGTCTTCAGCGACGTCATCGTATTGCAGCGCGAAACCGGTGAACTGACCACCGTGACACTCGACGAGTTCTCGGTGCTACGCAAGTTGAGCTCTGCCAGCGCCACCGCCAACTCATAAGCTCGACTCTGCAGTTTCCGCCATGACCACCCCACCGAAGTCACCCAGCACACCGCGTCCGTTGTTGCTGGGCTTGATCGGCGTGCTGGCGGTCTGGGGCATCTACCAAACGGTCGGCGCTACCGGCTGGTTCGCCGACAGGGGATTGTTCGACGCGCGACGCAGCGTCATTGTCTTCGCCTGCTCAGGTGCTTTCGTTGCTTGGTGGATCTGGCTCTTACGTTCCTTGCGCCAAGCGGCCCCCACCGACCCTGGCACGGGTGACGCAATGCTGACCAACTATGCCAGCGTCGTCAGCTTGGGCCTGAACCTGGCGGCTTGGCCCCTCTGGGTCTTCGCCGCCTCCGCGTGGCAGCAGAATCCAGAGAACGGTCTCACGATGCCGCT
>JAGQPK010000601.1 GCA_020426755.1 Planctomycetales bacterium | reverse complement strand
GTCGTCCTTCCGATTTGAGTGGCTGTTGTGGCAGTTCCAGCAGGCTTCCGCCACGGCTCGGTCGGGATAGGCCGCGATGTAATAACGCTTGTCACCGAGCGTCTCTTCGCCGTAGAAGTTCTCACCTGGATGAGCAACCAAGTATTCCAACGCCTGAAGTTCAAGATCGGACTTAGGGGTGTTCTGTTCGTTCAGTGGCCACTTGCTTTTCAGCGCGTACGTGAAGATGGCATTCGGGTCTTCGCTGACGAGTGTTGCGCCCATGCGAAACATCTGCGCGGGCAAGGGTATCTTGTGCTGCTCATCTTCCCAGTATTCGCTAGGCTCCACGGGCGCGTTTTGCTTCTTCAATCGAGTGACAACGTGTGTGGCGTAGACCGTTCGATCGGCCATCATCACCGAGTGCACGGCATCAGCAAAAGTCTGCAAAGGCACCGACGGTGGATTGTCGGATTGGGAGGCCGTCGTGCCACCACCGCAGCCAACTAGGGATGCGATCATCAGGCTGGCAAGAAAGCATGACGTACGTGCTGTGACCGTCTCAGCTGCGTTCGACTTCATCGTGTTTCCTTCATCGTAAAATGACTGCGCCTCTTGTAAATCTCAGGCCATTATTCAGGGGTATTCGTAGTGGGCGTTGCGCCGGCCTTGTTGCGATTCTTCGTGCGTGAGTTCAACCATGTCTTGGCCATCTCGACGCTGGGGACTTGGCGCCCGGGGCGTCCGTTGAAGTTGTTTCGCACGAGCTGTTCATCCGCGAGTGCGTCCAAAGTGAATTGCAAACCATGGCACCGCATGCACACGTCTCGCGCCATCTTCTCGTTAGGTCGTAGGTTGTCATTCTGATTGTGGTTTATGTGCACCGAACCGTTGTCGGCAACCGTGCGTGGCATATGGCAGGTTGCGCAGGAAACTCCGGAACCTGGTTCGCCGCCATCGCTTTCGCGCTGCCAAAGTTGATCGTGAGGCGAACCGCGGTATGCCAAGCTATGGTCATCCGCATGGCACTCGAGACACGCGTCGGCTGCTGCGAACTGCGTGTCGAATCGATGCCCTGCGTGACAACTGTTGCAGGTGAGTTGCCGGTGCAGCGCCGCCTTGTGCATCGTTAGTCGAGCATCGGCTGGCATCATCGGTGGCAGACCTTCAGCTAGACGGAAACCATGTTTGCCCTGTAGGAACGTCGTGGTTTCCAATTCGTGACAAGTACGACACGTCTCGTGCGTAACCGCGTCGGACCATGTTTCAAGAATTTGCTCTGCACCGGTGTCTGCCGGCAGCGTTGACGCGCCATGACATTTGCGACAATTTACGCCCGCCATTGCGTGAGTTGTCACCGACCAATCGTGAACGATCTTGTCATCCAGCGATTCTTCGGGTGCGTCCGCAGTGCTGCCGCTAACGGCCAAGGCCGAAAACTGCCTTGCACGTCGAATGAGCGTTGGGGATGGTAACTGATCTGGCTCGTCCGCATGCTTCCAAAGAAATGCTTCGTAGAGTGCGGTGTTGTCGTGATAGTTGTGACATCCTGCGGTAGCGCAACTATCGAACGAAAACTCGGCGTGGCTGGGTCGCGATTTGTATGTCTCTTGATGGCAGTAGAAGCAGTAATCGATGGGAACTGTCACACCCATCGGCCCCGTGCGTCCATCACGATGTTCCTCGTGGCAGGTCACACACTTCTGTGCATCAATCAGACTGAGGCGTTCCGCGTTTGTCGGGTCATTAAATTTGCTCGAAGGATGAGTGTCCTTGGCGAGCTTTAACTCGGCCTGATGACACTTGAGACACGCATCTTGCATCGTAGTAAACTCGGAGCCGTGACAGGCATCGCATTTCATTTCGATCTGATAGTGTCCATGAGATGTCTTACCCGGCAGCAGCAGGGTCTTGATTTGAGCGGGCGGTGAGACAACGGCAATCGCAAAGACACCTCCGAGTAAGAGGTTCGCAACACCAACGATTAACCACGGCGTTTTTCGCATCGAAATGCAGTTCAGTACCAGTAGACGCAGTAGAGATGAATCGCCAAAAGTATCGGCAGCATGGCACTGACGACGATGTGCCACAGAATGAGTTGGGGACGCAGTGAACGAAGCTGAACGGAAAGTTCACCACTCAATGTGTTTTCGAGCAAACTAGCCATCCCGACACCCGCGCCACAGACTGACGCGGCAATGAAGATGCTGACGAGGGCGAGATTGAAGTTGATTCCAAGTCGCCCGCCGGTGTGAGCGAAGATCGTCGCCAGTGCGCAAGTGCCTAACAGCCCGTGCAAAATGCGCCAAGCTGCGAAGCTGCCGAGTGGCATCAGTCGCGTCCGCTTTTTCAATGTGAACAATAGGCTCAGTAATGACATGCCACCGATCGAGTAGCCCGTAATCTGCTTGTGAACCGAGTCGCGCCACCAGATGTCAATTTCGCGCTGAGAGTCTTGTACACTCGTGGCCCAGTCGATCGCGGGGAAGAACACTAGGTAGACGACAATCGCCAAAGCAAGGCATGAGATGATTGCCAATCCGATGTTGGCGGGTTGCCATGTCGTAGTCGTGCTCGCGCCGACGAGTTGCGCCAAGAGTGGCCGGCAGCTACCGCAGGCCGTGGACGCGCCGGTTGCCGCTGCAAGGTCGGATACAGTCGTAGCGCCTCTTGTCGTTACTCGACTCAGTTGAGCACGCGTGATCCGTTTGCACGAGCAAACGATGGCATCCGCAGGCCAGTCGTTAACCGTGCGGAGTGTGTTCGCTGGCGAAATGTTGCCCGTATCGAGAAATCGCTGGCGCTGGCGGGCGCTCAACTTGGAACGTCGTTGAATCGCCAGCCGTACTGCGCTGATATCGTCCCAGCTACCAACCGCTGCGGCGCCGGTAACTCGATCGTGCTCTACAAGTATTTGACGGATCGCATCGCCTTCGTGATGAGTTAGAACGACGCCGTCAGTGCTTTCGCCAATTGATTTTCCGAGGCTTACGACTGGTATACCCAGCAGCTTGAGTTCCGCCGATTCATCGGCCTCACCGAACCGTGCGTTCGATTTGCCCGCTAACTGATCGACGAGTACGTCGGCCATTTGGTAACAAGGCGCGACCAAGCCGTGTACGTGATCATCGATCGAAGCGCATTCACCTATTGCGGAGATCGCTTCGTCATTGGTTCTCAGGCGTCGATCGACCGCATAGCCGCCGCGACTGCCAGTCAACAATTCGGCTGCCGCGGCTAGTTCGTCTCGCGGCCGCACGCCGGCAGACACGATGACTAAATCGACTCGCTGTGAGGTCCCGTTGTCGAAGGTGATCCGCAAGCCGTTTTCTTCGGTAGTGATTTGCGAAGTGCGGTGGGTGAGCAAGACGTTAACGCCCAATTGCGTCACTCGCCCGAACAACACTTTCGCCGCAGAGGCGTTGAGTTGTCTAGGCATCAGGCCGGGGGCTTGATCGATAACGGTTGTCGTGACGGACAAATCACGAAGCACCTTGACCGCTTCCAAGCCCAATAGACCGCCACCAAGCACAGCTGCAGTTTCGCAGTGGTGTGACTTTACGTAGTCGCGGATTGCTAACAGGTCGTCGATGGTCCGGTAGACAAAGACGCCTGGTAAGTCGGCTCCAGGAATCGGGGGAACCCAGGCGTAGGAGCCCGTCGCCAAGACCAGGTGATCATACGGCTGGGTTTCGCCGTCGTCAGTCACCACGCGTTTTTCTGCGCGATCAATCCGCACGACCCGCCGCGACGTCACCAGACGAACGTTATGGTTGGCATACCAGTCCTGTTTGGCCAACAGTAGCGAGTCGGTTGTGTAACCTGCGAATAGTTGCGAGATCCGCACACGGTCGTAGGCCGGCAAACGTTCTTCACCAATGACCGTGATGTCCAGCCGCTTATTAAGTCCCCGTTTGGCCAGTCGTTCGCACAAGCCATGCGACGCCATGCCGTTACCAACGATCAGCAATCGCCTGTCAACGGCTGAAGCGAACATCGGTATGGCGTGGCCCATGTGACTG
>JAGQPK010000600.1 GCA_020426755.1 Planctomycetales bacterium | reverse complement strand
TCGCCTCTTTATTTGAATCAACGCGAAGCCGATCACACATACTCCGCCCCTAACCTCCTCCTAACGGCGAACTGTTTATCGACAGTTCGCCGCAAGACTCGGTTTTCGATCAAACCTACACTCGCGTCAACATATCGTCATCCAGCGCCGCACCCAGCAAGTCCGCGTCGGCCATCAGTCGATCTGTTGCATTCGCGTCAAGTTCGCTGGCAGTTGACTCACGTGGTCCGACTTCGTAGCCGCCGGCTTGGAAGGCAAATACTAGATCCGCTGTGGTAAATTCGCCGTCGCCGTCCCAGTCACCGGAGAACCAATTGGAGTTGCCGGCGTCATCGTCTTCAAACGTTCCCGATTGGAAGACGATGACCAAGTCCTCTGAACTAAACATGCCATCGAAGTTCACATCGCCAACGTAAGAGTTGACGCTGCTCAACATAAACTCGATGCGGTCGTCATTGTCGACTTTGCCGTCGGCGTTGAGATCAAACTGAGCTTTGTTTTCACCTGATGCGGCTGACTCATCGATGCCGTCGAAATAATAGTAGACGACATCTTCTTGGCCATTCGTGTTTACTTCGTCAAAAACTCCGTCGCCGTCTCGGTCAATCGATGTCTGAATGGACACGATCCAACCGTCCTCGCCATAGGTGTACGCGTCTTCGGAGATGTAATCCAGCGTCCCGTCGCCTTCGTTGTCGATTTCCGTGCGCGTCGTGGCGATGCCAGCGACCGTATAAGTGTACAGCGTCGTCGTGGTGCTGTTCGCGCCACCTTTACCGCCGTGCGTGACAACCGAGCTCACATTTCCTGCGGCGTCATAGGTCTGATCAGTCGAAACGCTCTCGTCGATAACGCCGTCACCGTCGAAATCCGTCGTCTGTGTCCAGTTCGTTTGCCGCCCTTGCTCGTCGTAGGTGACCGTTGATTGCGAACGGTATTCATAGATTCCGTCGCCGTCCATATCCGATTCGTCCGACGAACCCAGCCAGTTGCCGACTTCGTCATAGGTTGTCGTGGAACGATAACCATGATCCATGACGTCGTCGCCATCTTCGTCCGTTACTTCTGCATACGAAGTCATGCGCCCCGCGTCATCGTAGCCGTACGAAACTTGATTCACGTATTCGAAGATGCCGTCACCATCGGCATCCGACGAATAGCTTGAGCTAGTCAATTGTCCGTTCGCATCAAACGTACTTGTGGTCGTTGATGCGTAATCGATCGAGCCGTCCGCGCCGCGGTCGGTGGCGTAGGTTTGCTCGATCAAGAGCCCCGCGGCGTCGTAGGCGTAGGTCGCAGTGTCGCGTTGATCGGCAATTCCGTCGCCATCATAGTCGGACTCAGTGGTTTGCGAGATGAGCCGACCGAGTTCGTCGACTTCTTCACTGACAACCGAGCTCCAGCCCCGCCAGATCGGATCAATCAAATCGGGCTCAATGACTTCGCCGCCCTCGTCCGAACGAATGATTTCCTCGTCCGGCATCGCGGTCCAGATCACTGTCGCATCCGCAACCGTTACTTCATCAAACGTGCCGTCAGCATCGGTATCGATCGAAGTCGTAATCGTCAGCAGTTCGCCGTTTTCGTCGTAAGCATATTCGTCCAAGACGATTTGGTCTGCAATGCCGTCGCCATCATTGTCATTGACGGCGCGAACCGATTCAGATCGATCACCGTCGTAAGTGAATTCGCTCGAACTGCTATTCGAGGCGAAGGGGGTACTGCTGTAGTTCGTGGTTGCAGTGATACGACCATCTGCATCAAACGTGGCGGTCCCAGACGAACGTGAATCGACCGTGCCGTCCGCGTCATCGTCGGACTCCCAAGTCCACGCGATTTGGTTGCCCTGAGCGTCGTACGTTGAAGTTCCGGCGGAACTGAAATCGACAACGCCATCACCGTCGTTGTCCGCTCCGTACGTTGTGGCCACGACGTTCCCATGTTCGTCATAGCTGGACGTCGAAATTGCCTGATTGTCTAAGACGCCATCGCCATTTTGGTCGGTCGAGTTGACGGTTCGCACGGGGCGGCCCGCTTCGTCAAACGTCGTTTCATACGTATACGAGTAGTCAGTAATGCCGTCGCCGTCGTGGTCGTTGGACGAGACACTGCGGATCAGGTTGCCTGCAGCGTCATACGACATGTCGTAGCGCGAACTGCTTTCCAATTTGTCGCCATCGCCCACGTAGTTCGTCGACACGGTGCTCGTAACTCGACTGCCATCATCGTAGGTGTAGCTGGAGTCGTAACGTGAGTCGATCACGCCGTCGTCGTCGATATCATAGGTGGTAACCGATTCCGTGAGCCGGCCCTGTTCATCGAACGTCTCGCTTACGGACGTCGTGCCTACCGGCTCAATGACCCAGTCTTCGTTTGCGTCCGATACCGGCGCAAACTCTTCGGCCATGATCCGCATTTGACCTTCGGGCACTGGAGGTGCACCGGCGACCAGGTCGATGCTAAACGCCCAACGCGTTTCCAAGGTTTCGATGCGACGCGCGAATCGCTTGTTGTGCTGTGAAGCGGCCTTGCCTAGTTTGCGTATCTTTCCCCACCCCATGGCCATGCGACTACCTCTTGCTTAGTAAAATGTTCATCCCGCTGGTGCGTCTTTCTCGTGCGAGAAATCGTTGGTACCGCACCACGCTGCCTGTTTGGCTCCCTAGGAATAGATGGCCGGGTTTGACGCTCGTTGTCACTCGACAGTTTTCTCGGGAACGGCGGTTGTACTCGCACGCGGTTACGAGGTCTTGCGGACGATCCGCGCAGATTCCCATCACCGCGCAGCTTGCGCGCCTCTTGAGTTCGCCGTTTTGGCGCTAGGCACGGTTCTTCTCCGGAAACCGTACCCATCTTCACGGTGATCAGGACAGCGCAGCGCAACATTGCGCTGTGTTGTTCACTGTTGAGCGCCGCGAAAAAAGCGTTTGACGGCACGGTTGACTGCCGCATCCGCTCTCTGCGAGCGGAATTGCCAGGCGGCAGCGGCAACTAGCATACTCTGCCACCAGCGACGCGCGGAGATCGGAATCGCGTTGGCCAAACTTTGGTCAGATTCGCTCCCCTGCGTCCTTTCATTGGCTGCCAGAACTTCCGAGGACTGCGACGGTCGGTCAATAGTTCGTTGCAGCGGGAGACGTTGCGGTTCGCTCGGGCCACGGGACCGTGACGCAGACTGTTCCAACTCGACAACCGCCTCAAGCACCCGTGTGTCGCGAGCGAGAGTGGGATCTTCATTCGATGCCATCAAGCCAGTGGATTGTTGCTTGTCAGTCGCAACTGGGGTTGTGGGATGCATGGCGGCTGTGTTGTTTGAGTACGAATTCCGATGGCGGTCAACACGCCCGTTGCCGTCGACGCTGAGGGCCTGCCGAGTCGTGCTGGCCGCAAGCTGATCGCTGATAATGACGAAAGCCGTGAAGTCATCGCGCAAGGCGACGCTGCTATGAGTGTCGTAGCGCGAACTGCCGAGGTGCGATCCGCCGCCCGTACAGTAGCTTGTGTCCGACCACCAACGGTCGTTCACTTTGTTGTAAGCACGTGTGTGGGCCAACGGCAATGACGGATCCGCGTTGGCCGATATCGCAGCTCGGTGTGCATCAACGATGCTGCCGCCAATGTCGATGCCGGGAGGACTTCCGGACGGCATTGGATTCGGTGCGACGGCCGTTGAATTGGTACGTGCTTCAGTCTGCATCTGGACAAACGCGCCGTCAGTACTTTCCTGATTGTTAATGCGCCACAGATCTTGGGGAGCCGTTTGCACGTCCGTGAAATAGGCAACATCCGCCGATATGTCGGTGCCAACTTCTTCGCCCGGAACGGACGACTCAAAAACCTCTCCAGCCGAAACGTCGACGAGGATGTCGTGACTTGTCGTACGGTCTTTAACTGTGCCATCGTCGATGTTGTCATCAATGTTGTCATCAATGTTGTCATCACGCTTGAGCAGTTGATCTTCGTTGCCGGCCTCTTGTTCATTTTGCTTTAGCTCGCCCGTCGC
>JAGQPK010000005.1 GCA_020426755.1 Planctomycetales bacterium | reverse complement strand
GCCGGCGCCGAAGCCATGTCTCAAGCTCGTTCCACCGCCAGCCGCTGGTCCGACGATGCAACTGACGCCTATAACGAACGCGTTAGCGAGGCCAGCGAAGCGGTCAGCGAGCAAGTTGACGCCAGCCGGTCATTTGCCCGCGATGTCGCGAGCGATCTGAAGAACACGTACGACTCATCGGCATCTGGTGTACGTGATCGCTTGAGTGCCGGTGCAGAAAGCCTCGTCGAAAAGGGACGCAGCCTAGGTCGTGAAGCGGATGCGATGGCCACGAAAGCTGTGGGCCGCGCTGCTAACGCGTGGGACCGAGGAACTGCAACGGCCGAATCAACTGCGGACGGAGCAAGCAGCCGCTTTGCCGATGCCGCGCGTGAAGCCGATCGCTGGGAAGCAGAAGCCCAAGAGGCGGGCAGCCGCTTCAGCAGCACGGTCGCGAATGGTGCACGTCAAGCACAAGATTTAGCCGAACAGTACGAAGCCTCTCAACCCACGGGTGGACGCTGGTCGGACGACACCACCACGACGGCACCGGCAAAATCCGAGAGCACGCCAGTTCGTTCCAGCGAACCTTGGCGTCCGGGTAGCACCGGCAAGGTTTCTGGAAGCAACAGCACCAACGTAACGCCGGCCAGCTACGAGGCTTCCGAAAAGTCGAGTCGCTTTGCACCAAACTATCGCTAGTTTGGCTCACGGTTCGGTGCGACCGCGTGCGAGCCGATTTCCGAATGATGGTTGCTGAGTTTTGATTGTTGAAGTCTCAGAATTCCATCTCGGGCCAACGGTCAGAGCTCCCCGCCCTGCGGACTTGGCTAGGCAATCGGCTGGGGTGTTGCCCCGAACACATATCTAGACGGAGCGTCGGTTGGCGAACGAACCGCGAGCGCGGCGCTATCGTGCGCTGCCAAATGAGATGTTCGCCCGGACGAAAAAATGATCGGACGGGTAGCGATTTTCTTCGTGTGTCGAAATGATGTCACACTCTTCGACCAGACAATCTTGTGTCACTAAGATCCAGTCGATACGCTCGCCATCGGCTTTGCCAAGAAACCCATTGAACGTACCTTCGTTCGGCTTTCTCTCGGGATGCGTGACCCGGTAGGCATCGCGCAACAATGGTGCGTCCGCGGCACGATCGGGCAGGAGCGCATCGTAAGGCGCGGAGCCCTCACCGCAATTGAAGTCGCCTAGCACGACCACCGGCTGGTGCCCTGCCCGCTCGGCAACGAACCGTCGCACCAGTTCCGCCGCGTGACGACGCGCTGCGCTGCCAATGTGATCAAAATGGGTGTTTACCACCAACACGGGTGCGCGTAAGCGGCGGTCGTAAAAGCGCGCCCACGTCGCCATCCGTGGCAAACTCGTGTCCCAGGACTTGGAACCTGGCACCTCCGGCGATTCACTCAACCAGAAGTGTCCGGCGTCGAGTACCACAAGACGGTCTCGTCGATAGAAGATGCCGCACTGTTCGCCGTCGGCGTTCTCGGGGTCGCGCGACTGCCCGATGTAGGAGTACTCCGGGAGTTGCTCGAGCAGATATGCTGCTTGAAACGGGAGCATCTCTTGCGTACCCACAACGTCGGCGTCAATCGGGCGCCACGTGTTAGCGAGCAGTTCCTTTCGTAGCTCCCACCGATCATCTCCGTCTTTCGCCGTGCCAAAACGCACATTCGCTGTCAGCACCTCCAGCCTGATGCTCGGCTGCGAATTCACGTCCGTCTCTTGGCCGCACGCGGTGTTAATTCCCCACGGCATCCAGCAACAGGTGGCGGCGATCGCCGTGAGGGCGTCTCGACGCGTGTACAGATCAGGCGTTGTCATAGCGTTTCAACTTCATTGACTACGTTGGGCCACTCGCTGTGAGCCATTCACGTAGATTGAGGGATCGTCGATAATCCAGGGCGTCGACCACGTCTTGCCGTCATCTCGGTTGCAGACGTTGAAGAACATGGTACGAAAGTGTTCCGCATTGTAGCTGTAAGGCTGCTGCGACGTGATGTGGTCCGCTGGCGTCAAGTCGTCCACACCTGGTTTCGCATAGAAATGCACCTGTCCATCGGGTGAGCATGACATGCCAAAAGTCCACCAACCGACCGTCTTGATCTCTGGCCCTTTGATGTCGGCGCCGCGAAGATTCCCACGGACCGTCACGTAGGCAGAGTCTTCCTTGTAACGGCCGTCGTGGCTGCTGCGAAAATGAATGAACATACCAGGCCAGTAGACCTCGGTTGTGTACTCTTTGCTCGGCGACCTGAAGAACGAATTCTTCTTCTTCTTGCTCTCAGGGACAACCCAGGCATGCGTGTCCAAAGCGAGCCGGATTCCCAACGACGGACCTTGCCGATCTTCCCATTGCTCGAATGGCGGAACGTACACGCGGACAACAGCACTGGGAGATTGTGAAACCGAGATTGCCGTCCGTAGTCGCTGCTGGCAGTTGATGACCAGATCATCCTGCTGCATTTCGTTGGAGAGCCGCCCCGGAACCCCCGAATACAGCGTCCGCATCAATAGCGCGCCCGTGCTGCCAGGCAGGCCGCCCTCGGGCGTCGGCACGACCTTCATGAAATCAGGCTGGCCGCGTTTAATTCCTTCATACCAACGTCCATTGGTCGAAGAACCAGTTGGATAGCGAGTTTGTTCGTCAATCTCCTCGCTACTCTTCGGCATATTGTGGGTGAAGCCCCAATTGGGTTCCTCAAAGTCGTCACCGACCTGAGGCAGTTTTTGGCCCGATCCGGGGACCACGCCCTGGGCCTGTGCCACCGTCCCGGTCACACAACAGCTCAGCAGAACAAATGCCAGGAATCGTGAGAGACTTTGCCAACCGCACTTCATCGCTGAGACATCCTTACGTAGCCGTTGAGAACATGACGTAGACAGCTTAGGGAGTAGCCGCCGTAACATCCGTACTACCAATCTCGACGCGCCGGCGCCCCTACGTTGAGCGCCTGCAGAGTTCCAGTTCTAATCGATTCGGCAGCGACAAACCACCTACCCTTCGCAAACTACGCAGGCAAAAAAGAGACTCGCAAGGTCGCCGAACGGCGCCGGCCGCAGTTCACGACAAAGCGCCCGTCACGGGGCAAGCCGACGCGATTTCGGATTTCGGATTTCGGATTTCGGATTTCGGATTTCGGATTTCGGGATGACGATTGGACGGTAATCGCAAGAAGTCAACGATCATCATCGCGGATTCGCAGCCCAGCCAATTCACCGTTCACCGTTCACCGTTCTCAGTTCGACATTCGATATTCAACATTCGATATTCGATCTTCAAACCCCCGCCGTCGCTTCACTTGACGCATGTTCGCTCGGTGGATCGATTAGCGCAATGAGCAACTGCCCGGCACTAGGGCGGCAAGTTTCGTCGGTGGCGGCGACAATCAATTGACGTGTTTCGGTGTAAACGAACAACACGAGTGCCGACGATCCGTAGCGCAAGCGGAAATCTTCGAAGGTGAATTCGGGGGTTATCGAGGTAACCTTAATGGTCGCTCCGGCGGCGAATCGTTGACTAAGCTGCGTGAAGGTCGCTGTCGTGTCGAACAGCAGGCGTCCTCCCGGACGGGACTCACCGGTGCGTTTTTCGGAGACGGCCGCGCGATGCGCCAACTGGAAGACATTCGCGCTGCCAAATTCTGCGGTGAACTCGTGCGTGGCAAGCGTATTGAGATCATCGTTGGAGGTCATGGCCAGCAGTCGCCCGATGCCACCGAAGTCCATTTCTTCGACCGATTCGGAGACAATGCTCATGCAGGTGGCTTCGAGTCCCGCCTGACGCGCGGCAGACACATTCGAATAGTTCGTGTCTACCAGCATGACGGCGATACCTTCCGCTTGGAGCGCTCCGGCAATCTGCCGCACCCACGGGGCAGCACCGGCGAAGAGAATGCCTTGCGGGTTGGCGGACGCTATTTTCAACCAACGCGCCAGCGGCACCGCCCCCAAGCCGTAGCACGTCACGGTGCCGACGATTACGAGGAAAGTGAGCGGCACGATTTGCTGAAAGCCGGCGAGGGAAGTCCCTTCGCCCGACTTGGCTAGTTCGAGCGCGAACACCGACGACACGGCAGCCGCGACGATGCCGCGCGGTGCCAGGAAGGCCAAGAAGGTTCGCTCCGCCCACGTCAGTTCGGTGCGTAGCGTTGCCAGATAGACGCTGACAGGGCGAACCACCAGGATCAGCAGCAGCACGAACGCAACGCCGCCCCAGCCCAGTTGCAGCAAGTCGGACATGCGAATCCGCGCGGCCAGCAGTATGAATAGTCCGGAGATCAACAAGACTCGCAAGTTCTCTTTGAATTCCAGCATATGCCGCACATCGACACGCCGTTGGTTTGCCAAGGCAACTCCTAATACCGTAACCGTCAGCAAACCGGATTCGGGGGCGAGTTGGTTCGACGCCGTGAACGCCACCATCGCGGCGGCCAACAGGGCGGGATTGTGCAGAAAGTCGGGAATCCAATAATGCTGCATTAGCCAGACGAAAGCAGCAGCTAACGCGCCACCGATGATCACACCAATCGCGATGATCTTCAGGAGCAGGCCGATCGTATGCTGAGATTCGCCGTGAACTACCGATTCAAAAACGAGCAAGGCCAAGACGGCACCAATTGGATCGATGACGATTCCTTCCCACTTGAGAATCGAACTCACGCGCCGATTCGGCCGCACGTGTCGGAGCAACGGCCCGATTACCGTGGGACCAGTGACCACCAGAATCGCGCCGAGCAGCACGGCCACTCGACGATCGAGCCCTACCAAGTACTCTGCCAGTAAACTGGTGATGCCCCAGGTGACGAGCGACCCGATCGAGATTAATCGGAGCACCGTCGGCCCAGCGGCAGCCAATTCGTGAAAGCGGAGGGTCAGGCCGCCCTCCAGCATGATGACACCAACGGCCATCGTGACCAGCGGAAACAGGAGACGGGTCGTCAACACTTCGTCGGTAATCGACGCACCGGGAACGTCTGGGCTATCGCCGCAATACAGTCCCAAGCAAAAGCCGCTGGCCAACAAAATCAAGATCGAGGGAAGTCGCAGTCGCCAAGCGAGCCATTGCGCGGCAATACCGATTCCCAACACGACGCTGAGAAAGACCGAGGGCTTGTCCAATTTAGGGGCTACCCCATGCGAACGAGTTTCGAGACACGGCCTGTCGCGACCCACTCAGCGACAAAGATGTTGCCGTCTCGATCGAAGCAGGCATCGTGCGGGTGCACGAACCGGCCGTCTTGCCAACGCGATGAATCTCGACGAATCTCGCGATTTGCGTCCGCCTTCAGTCGCTCCACATCGTCCCCTAAGGTTGCCACGACGTGATTGTTCTTGTCCAACAACGAGACGCGCGCCACCAGTTCAGGCACCAGTAGCAAGTCGTCGCGTCGATCGATGTTCGCAGGTAAGCCGAAGCCGTCAATCGTGCGAAGATGCTCACCAGCAAGTGTCAGGACTTGCAACGTGTTATTGGCGCGGTCTGCGACAACCAGCGTCGGTTCACCTTCGCCTCGATCGTCGATCCAAATACCGTGTGGCGTATTGAACTTACCCTGCCCCGCACCAGGGCCACCAAAACACGACTTCCAGTTGCCTTCACGATCGTAGCGATGAATGTAGAAGGCCCCGTACCCATCGGCGACAAAGAAATCACCGTCGGGCAGGAAGGCGAAATTGGTCGGCATGAACCGATCACGTCCCCATTCTTTTTTGGGCGCCGTATCCTCGCCTGCGGCGTAGACACCAGATGCCATCGGCGCCCATCGTTGCCAAACGGTTTCACCCTTCAGGTCCAACTTGGCGATCGATTTGATCTGCTGATAGGCAGCGACGTAGAGAAACTGTTCGCCGCCTTCGTCGCGCACTTCGATCCCGTGACCGCCGCCTTGAAACTGCTGACCGAAAGCGCGCACAAAGCGTCCTTCCGCATCAAACACAAAAATCGACGGATGGTCAGACTTGTCGGCAGTGCCTTCGTGGATCACGTACAAGTTGTTGTCGCGATCAACAGCGACGTTGTGCGTCGTCTGCCACGAATATTTGTCGGGCAACTGAGCCCAGTCGTGATTCACCTCAAACTGATAGTCACCTTGTCCGGTGATCGTTCGGTTACCGGACTTGTCTGCCGTAACAATCGCAGGAGCCGCCAGACACGCCGCACCAGCCGCAGTCGCAGCAAGAAACTGGCGGCGAGAAACTGATGTCAGCGAATGCTTTGAACGTGCCATGCGGACAAACCTCGTGAGGGTTACTGCGAGCGGGCCGAGTTCCGAATAATGATCGCTGTGCTCTGCACGTTGAAGGCCAGAATCCCAGCCAACATTCATTCATCATTACGAAAGCATCGTTCCGAAATCCTGAATCAATGCAGGTTCGCCGTAACGCGTTAGCTTCGGTTTGTCCCGGCGATCGAATTCCACTTCAGCCAGAACAGCCGCCAACGCCTTTCGGCGAACCTACGCGCGTCGTTCGACGACAGCAACTATGTGTTAGTCGCCAAATGCCGCATCGAACTGAACGTTGCTGGGCGTAAAGCACATGGTACGACGGACGAACTCCGATGCTTCCTTCGCACCGAATTCTCGATCCATTCCGCAGTCCTCCCATTCGACCGAAAGCGGACCCGCATAGCCGATTTCGTTGAGCGCTCGTGCGATCTCTTCGAAATTCACGCCACCACGTCCTGGAGAGCGGAAGTCCCAGCCACGGCGCGAGTCACCGAAGTTGATGTGACTGGCCAGAATGCCGCTGCGACCATTGAGCGTCGTGATCGCGTCCTTCACGTGCATGTGATAGATGCGATCGGGGAACGCACGAATGAATTCAACAGGATCCACGCCTTGCCAATGCAGGTGGCTGGGGTCGAAGTTAAAGCCGAACTCTTCGCGGTTGTCGAGCGCTTCGAGTGCTCGTTGAGCTGTGTAGATGTCGAAAGCGATTTCCGTGGGGTGCACTTCCAAAGCGAACCGCACACCGCACTCGGCAAAGACATCGAGGATCGGATTGAAGCGATCGGCAAACAGCTTGAAGCCGTCTTCGATCATCGATTCAGGCACAGGCGGAAACGAATAGAGCAAATGCCAGATACTCGATCCGGTAAAGCCGTTGACCACACTCACGCCAAATCGCTGCGCGGCACGAGCCGTGTTCTTGAGTTCTTCGATGGCACGTTGATTGACACCAGCCGGATCGCCGTCGCCCCAGACGTATGGCGGCACAATCGATTTGTGGCGCTGATCGATCGGATCGCAAATCGCCTGACCGACGAGGTGAGCGCTAATCGCTTCGCAGCGTAAACCGTGGCGCTCCAGCTGCTCGCGTTTCTGCGCACAGTAGCTATCGTCCGCCAATGCCTTATCAACTTCGAAATGGTCGCCCCAACAAGCCAACTCGATGCCGTCGTAGCCAAAATCTCGCGTCTTACGGCACATCTCTTCGATCGGGAGATCTGCCCATTGCCCTGTGAACAACGTCACCAACCGACTCATGTAGGACTCCTTGAAGTGCAGCCGCGGCAAATTCCGCTCCGCTGGCCTTGTCGTCTCGTCAACACTCTCAACGCGCGTCCCGTCCTTCGCGCCCACTGCAAACGCCAGTCCGCAGTGGACAGCGCCGCCTCCTATCAAGCCTTCGTATTGTGGTCATCTTGACGAAAATCTGCAACCAGCGACGAGACTCCGTTTGGCTTCGTTACTTTGCTCTGTCGAGGTATCATTCGTTGTAATCCGTTTGCTTTGGCCGTCCGTTACCTTCCGTTCTCGTAGAGCTTTCCCGATGTTCGCACGAATAACAATTTGCCGCATTCCCGTTTGGCTATACATGGGATCCATGTTGTTATTAGCCGGCCGATCGGCCGCCGCGATGTCGCCGGAGCAAGTCCACCTGGAGATTGCGTTTGAACAGCGTGGTGGCCTAGACGCCCCCCACCGTTGGCTAGCGGACCTAAAATCGCTGCGTTTTGCGTCGCTCAAGTTGCGAGCAGCTCAACGGAACGAGGCGGCTCGCATGGATATGTCTGGCGATCCCGCCAATCGCCTAGCCTTCGTGACTGCCGTGCTGGCCGGCGGAGATACGCTGGTACTCCCCGGAGCGCGCGTGCGGCGCGGCGAACTCGCGGCACTCCGCAGTTGGATCGATCGGCTTGATCGCGGCGACGTCACGACCGGTGCCAGCAGCGCGACAGAATTCGGCCTGAGCGAGCCGCAACTTCGTCGACTACAAGCACGCCTGGGTGTTCCGATCACGAGTGACACGGTCGATCTGCCACTCCGGGAGTTTCTATCGCAGTGTCAAACCAAAAGCGGAATCGAGTTTGCTTATAGCCCGGCAGCTAAACGACAACTGTCGGCTACGGCGCAGGTTGCGGATTCACTGCGAGGAATCGCCATCGGAACTGCCGCCGCCATCGCCCTACGGACCGCCAACCTCGGCATGGTTCCCCAGCCACAGCCGGATGGAACAATCCGTATCGAAGTCGTGGTCCGAACCGACGGTAGCGAGACGTGGCCAGTCGGACACAAGTTACAGCAACCACTCACCAAAGCCGCACCCGAACTGTTCGAATCGATCCCGGTTGAGATCACCGGGGCATCCGTGGAGAAAGCGCTGGGGGCTGTTACGGCTCGATTAAGCTCGCCAGTCATCCTCGATCGTGCTGGGATGGCCGCGCAGGGCATCGACCTGTCGAAAGTGAAGGTGGATGTGCCCGCCGGTCGCACACGGTACAAGCCACTTCTCGACCGCATCCTATCGAAGGCCAAACTGAAACTCGACGCCCGCGAAGATGATGCGGGCCGGATGTTTCTCTGGATCCGCCCACGCGGTATTGAGCGGTAGGAGCTAGTAGCTAGCGGCTAGGAACTAGGAACAAGCAAGAAAGACTAGCTTCTAGCCCCTAGTTTCTAGCTCCTCTACCAGGGCGTATTGCCACCGTTGACACAAGTGGTTTGCCCCGTGACGAAGCTCGCTTGTTCGCTGGCATAAAACAACACCGCGTAGCCGACGTCTTCCGGCGTGCCCCACCGTCCCATCGGAATGATGGAGAAGTAAGCGTCCTTCATTTCCTGCGGATCCTTTTCGTGACGTTCGACAGGAATCCAGCCGGGAGCGACGCTGTTGACGGTGATTCCGTGCGGCGCCAACTCGGTGGCCATGCTACGTGTCCAACCGATTTGAGCCCCTTTCGCGGCCACATAGGCACTGAAAGGTGCGACGCTGCGGTGGTAAACCTCGCTCGTTATATTGACGATCCGGCCCCATTTCTGCTGCCGCATCGACGGCAAAGCCCGCCGCGTCAAGAGATACGGGCTCTTCACGAAAAAATCGAGCATCGACTGGTGAAACTCCCAGTCGTATTGCTCGATCGGGAGCTGCGGTTGATCCGGCGTCGCATTGACCACGATGATATCGATCGGGCCGTAGGTGGACTCGGCCGCGCGAAACATTTCGTCGATCTGGCCTTCATTCGTCACATCGGCACGGTGCAGGAGGCAGTCGATTTGTTCGGCTGCCAGTTCCTCGCGGGCTTGCTCCGCGCGAGCAACATTATTGGCGTAGTTGAGGACGACCTTGGCACCGGCAGCTCCGAGCACCCGGGCAATTCCCTTGCCCAGTCCCGTGGAACTGCCGGTAACGAGCGCAACGTGCCCTTCGAGCGAGAAGAAGTTCATGGGGTCGATTGCGTCCTACCAGCCCATGACCATGTTCGACTCAATGACCTTACGCGCTTCCGGCAGGTCAGATCCGGTTTCTTGCATATATAGACGAATGGCATGCACTTTGTCGCCAGCGGCCTTTGACAGGCAATCTCGCGCAACCATGCAGGGGTCCGTTTTCTGAACTAGACCGAGTGCGGCCTTGGAAATGACCCACGTATCACGGGGACGTTTCGTCATCCGAATCACTTCATCGCTCGGGTAAGCCTCGTTCACGACGCCGTTGGCAGCGTCTTCGTTATCCGCCCAAGTAATAATGATGTGGGCGTTTGTCTCAATTTCAAACAGTGGCATAGGTCAGTCCTCCAGCTCGGTTAATTACGCGGGCGATAGTCCGCGCGGTCGTGCCGCACCGATTCTAAGAGATCGTACGTCCAAGTCAACGCGGCCTCGCCACCTCGGCGCTGGTCTAAAGTGTCGCGTTTGCTGCGGCAGGGACGGGGCTTGCTGCTCCGCACGGGTTTGGATTAGCCTACACCGCTGGTACCGGAGTGGTGGTTTACCGGTGAGAAACTCAGAAAGGCGCGTGGATGGCTGACAGTGACCGATTAGACGAATCCAGCGAACATTCCGAGTTTCCCGGCAGCAACGCATCTCAGCCGGCTGCGGGTCGCGGACGCTTTATTGTAATCGCTGCGACCTTTGCGTTGGTTGCTGTACCGCTTCTTTGGTCGCTGGTCCCCGTGGAAATCGCCAGATGGTACCAAGCCAGCGCGCTGGAGGCTGAACTGGAGGGCGATTTGGGGCGAGCTCGGGCGGCGATGGATAAAGCCGTGAGCTGGTGCCCGACTGAACCGACCATTCTGACGGCTCGCGCCGGCTTGCATTTGGAGGAGCACGATCTGCAGGCGGCGCTGCAAGATTGCAACCACGCGCTGGAACTCGATCCCGAGGGCTTCGACGCCCTCTATTTTCATCGTGCCCTCGCCTATCAACGTCTAGGACAGCACGACAAGGCGCTGGCCGACGTCGAGCAGATCGTGAGGTTGGCCGCGGAGGGACCGCATGTGAAAAAGAACGGTCGGGCACGCAACGTCATGTTTACGTATGACCGGGCGCTCAACCTGCGAGCCTATTCACGCGCGCTGGCAGGCGTCGAGATCTCGGCGGCCTTGGACGATATCGACGAGGCAATCAAGCTGGCAGGTAAAGCGACTCCGTCCGCCTACCTCGATACCCGCGGGTACTTGCGTTATCTGGCCGGAGATTTGCCGGGCGCCGAGGCTGACATGAAGGTGGCAATCGAAGAGAATGAACTCGAACTGCAACGAGTTAGCTCGCCGCTCACTCCTGAAGCCACTGCGGCCGACCCCAACCTGACGGACCCGCAGTATGTTGAACAGCGGACCCGACAACTGCGCGAGGACTTAGCCGTGATGTACCAACACCGCGGCCTGATCTTGGAAAAGCGGGGACAACAAGCAGAAGCCGACGCGGACTTTGTGAAGGCCAAGGAATTTGGCTACAGTCCAGAAAATGGCGTCTGGTGATCTTACCAGTTCGTACGTGAACCGAAGCCGCGCATGCAGGCGAAGCCGATCAACACGACACACGCTGTCAACAGGATGTAGTCGGTGCCGTCGAGGTGACGTATTGTGTGTTCGATTTTGTTCAGCCAATGGGTAATTGTGCTCATTGGAATTCGCCGCTCCGGCAGCCATTTTTCAAGTCTCGGCTAGTAACCGAAGCTTAGGACACGGAACCTTCCCGTGTATGATTTGACCTCCAAGACCGCAACAAATGAGTTGCCTCAGGAGGGACATGGTTTTTGACTAGCCAACGTAGTCCCGCAGTGCGGGTCGAATTGTGTCGCCTGCCCACAACATGCGTTCGCTAACTGCAACAACGAAAACCTCAGCGCCGCCTACCCACCCGTCGATGTTGCCCAATCGCATCACTCAGTCACCGCCAGGTCAACTCAGTCACCGCCACGACATCAGAACAGTGATAGAATCTGGGGACTAAGGCAACTCTTTGGGTTGTACGGAAGGGTCGACTCGAGCCGCAAAAAAACGCGCACGAGAATTCCTTGGACCGGCCTTGCGGGCCTTTCAAGCGACGCTATAATTCAGGACTCAAACGTTGGGGCCGTAGCTCAATTGGTTAGAGCACTGGACTGTCGATCCAGAGGTTGCGGGTTCGATCCCCGTCGGCCTCGCTCCAACAAACCCCGGGAAACATCCGTTCTCCCGGGGTTTTTTTGTGCGCGCACCGATTCTGTGTCGCAAGTCAACGCGTCAGCCGTGGCCGCGAAATCACACGCAAGGCCAGCAGTTGGTGCAACCCATGATGCAACACTTTGTTGAGCGGTGCCCCGATCAGCACGTCTGTTGCGCGATGTTCAACATCGCAATGAATTGACGAGTCGAATGGGTTGTTAACCGACGGCCATTCGCACTCTTGCGCGCCTTTGGCTGCTTTCTCGGTTGATACATGGAATCGACCGCCGAAAGGCGTCAACACTGGCTCGCCTACGGCTACGGGTTAACCGACATCAGGCGGCGGCCAAATCGCGTCGCGTGATCTGCGCCGTCTTCATCGCCGAACGCTGGTCGGGGGACCGTGCTCTCGGCTCAGGATATCTGTGCGATTGGTGATCGTCCCTTCCAATAACGAGCCACAAAAATCGAATTGAGCATCTCGGCTTGACATCAAACGTCGAGGCGAAAGGACAAACCCCACCCACTCATCAAATGAGGTGTCCGAATGTCGGCCCGGTTGCTTCTCGAATTGGCGTTGCGCGTTCTGGGGTTTTGGTATCTGCTCTACTCGGTTGATAATCTGATGGCCACGATCTCCCTGCACATGGCCTTTCAAGGTAAACCACCGGGTGCCAACATCCCCGTTTCCTACCACCTGCTGATGTTGGCCGTGCATGCAGCGATAGGCCCATTGCTAATCGGCTTCGCTCCCAGGATTGCAGCGTCGTTCTATGCGTCGCAACTCGAACTCGATTCCAGCGTAATACATATCGGCCCCCGGGACGTCTATCGCATCGCCTGCTTTGTGCTGGGTGTGTACCTGCTCGTGGACATCGCAGCGCCCCTATCAAGAATCTTGCTAACCGCTCTGCAAAACCCGCATTTCGTTTGGGCCAACGGGCAATTGGTGATTGACTCGCTGGTTGTGGCCGTCAAAGCTTCCGCGGGGTTGTTCCTTGTTTTCGGATCGATGCCGATCAGCAAGTTCCTTTCGAATACCGCCGCCCCCGTCAGTATCCCGCCGCATCGGTTGACTATGATGATGATGATCACAATGTTAGCTATATTCGCCGGCATACTCACATTACTACGAGTAGCAGTGCGTTAGGCGTGCCGAGTCGAACGTCTCAACTTGGATTTGTGTCAGCAACGGGCCGATTGTTGGAGCAACGGTCCGAGGGACTTGAAGGAGAATCAACTTGAAGGGGACATTGCTTCCCGTCATCGTTGGCGTGGTCGTGTTTTCGGCATTCGTCTTCTTGAATGCTGACGGCCAACCACTGCACTTGCTGCGATTTCCGCTCAATTCGCGAAATCCGAACTTACCATCGCTCACCTCGTACAAATTGCCCCACGAACGTACGTTCAACACCGGAGATGGAAACTGGATTCACGGGTGGCCATTTGGTGGACTACTCCGGGTCGGCATTTTCCCAATCGGCCACAAAGGTGAACCGACCAAACGGTCCAACTCGGGGCCTTTCGGTTCGTATTCTCGCTGGCCATTTGACGATTCACCTTGGGACCATATCAACCTTTATGCTTTGCTGATCAACGCGGGCTTGGCTATCGTCGTGGCCGGTGATGCGTACGCGTCGACGAATAACATTGCATCAACGCAATTTCAATTCTCAATTCGATTCTTGCTTTCTGCGGCGTTTGTCGTTGCGGTGCTAGTCACGCTTCGTAGATACATCCTCGACGTACACGACGCTTTCGAATGCGTCGCGCTAGTCATCGCATTCTCTGCCGTTACGGTAACCGTGCTGCGTAGCGTGATGGCTGTCGGTTCGGTGATAGCCTCAATACTCAAAGACAAGGCCGTGAATACGCCAGATGCCAAGGTTTCGGCAGTGGAAGTGAAATGACACGAATAGTCAGGTGCAGGGGCAACATCTAGTGCCACGCTTGGTGCCACTCCTTGTCGACGGGCAACGCGGCCATCCGTGCCTGTCGCGCGAACTCGATATCGCGAACGGTTGGCGAGTCTAAGGGCATTTCGGTTAGTGACTGCTCGCACACCGAGTGCCAGTCGCATTCTTTCGCGACTTTGGCTTCTTTCGCGGTTGATAAATGTGTTTGACCGCGAAGCTGCGAACTGACAGCAGTAACAGCAAACGGGATCGCGGGGCGGTCGTGCATCGCTTGTGTTACTCAACATCCTCATTGAAAACTCCTATCCGGAATGCAAACACCAAGTCCGCCGAATCGAATACTCCGTCGCCGTTCCAGTCCCCCTCATTCCATAACGAGCGACGATCCTGGTATAGGACTGCCGTTGCATTTAGCGTTCCACGGTCGGTGAGTGGATCGGTTCCGTCGGTGGTAAAGAAAACAGAATCCTCGGCGTCACCAACTAGCTCCAACTCGTCACCGATTCTAATCACGTGGGGCGGTTCGCAAGCCCCAAGCACGTCGAGTTCTCCAAATTCCTGTAACACGCCGGACCAATTGGCAGGAATGATTGAGTCCGCGACAGCAACAGCATTTGCTTGCCATCCGTTAAGTACGCTATTCGGTATGACATCACGCCCGCATTCTTTCGCAACTTTGGCGTCTTTCGCGGTTAATAAATGTCGACCGCGAAATCAACCACGCACGCGAAAATGTTCACCGAGCACTCACCGGCAAGCACGCTGCGTCTATTGGCTATTTCGTCGTGTCATCGTCGTGTCAGTGAACTGATTCATCAAAGTTGCTCTAGCTCGCGCGGCCGGATTCCACCCTTTCGTGCAATCCGAGCTCATTGAAAAGCGATAGCTGCGCGATCGCACTCCAAAAGGCTTCGTGCTCCAGGCATTACACCCTGTCACGACAGAATCGCCGGGTGTAGTCGGATGAACATCTGACAAGCGGGCGACCGCACTCTTCGCGACCAGTTCGGTCGATTTGAAATCAGCGACAAACGTCGACAGCCCCCGTGCAACGGGGGTTGTCGACGCGATTGATGTCACCCTCTCGATGATTTCCCTGCTAATCCCGCTTCAAGCTTCGAGTGGCATCACGTTTGCTTCTACGCCCCACGCGATCACTCGCTGATCTACGCATTACTCAAACAAACTTTGATTGCTTACACGGGAGAACAATCATGGAAACTCTGGCACTCGCACTCGCCTTCGCTCCGTTCGCCGCAGCAGGTTACTCGTTGGTGTACCTTTTGGCAGGTGGAGGACTGACTGGTGCTGTTATTATATTCTTCGTCGCCAAACTGCTGGGCCGCTGATCCACGTGGCGATGTAATCTAAGCGGACGACATCGGCAACTGCCGACGTCGCCCGCTGACTCTTCAACGTTGTTCAACGTTTTACACCGTCCAAAGATCTTCGCTGCTGACCGCCACATCGACACCGAACTGGTCGAGTGGATTCTGTTCTACGTCAATTCGTTGTCGATCTAAACGGCGTGACCGCAATTGCTCGCGTGCCACTAGATTGTTCGGCGTCACCAGTTGAACTTGCCAGACACGGGCGCGAGAGCGAGTGATTGCATTAGTCGCATCCTGGCTTATATCTTTAAGCCGCAGTGTTTGCATCAGTGGCACCCCGTCCGCTCGAGTATTCCGCACTCGATCCCAACTCGTTAGCGATAGCCTGCTCGCCACGTCAATCAGTCCATTAGGCGTGGCCGCTACGTCGCGGGCCTGCACGGCAGCCATAACCGCATCGACTAGGTAGCCACCTTCCTGGAATGCAGTGACCAAATCACCTGTGGTGAAATCTTGATCGCAGTTCCAATCGCCTTCAGCCCAGGTCGAGTTATTGGGAATCGCGTCTTCATACTCGCCGACCTGAAACACTTTGATCAAGTCCGTCGAATTGAAGACTCCGTCCAAATTGGCATCGCCCGAGTACGTGCCGAGTAGATCGTGGATCAGCCAATCCTTGTCGTCGGCCGAGACAATATTGTCTTGATTCAGGTCGTACCGTAAGTCGGTCGTACCTTTTCGCAATAATGCACAAAGCAGGTCGATATCGTCCACGTCTAACTTGCCATCTTCATTGATATCCCCCGTGGGCCCCGGCGTGACCACTCGGCAAACCGAACCCGGTGAGCACGCTGAGTAGAGAATCTCGTATCCATCCTTGGGTTCGGCGATCAGTTCGAGCGTCACTTTGCCGTCTGTGACATCATCTCGCCCAAGTGGGAACACCTGACCTTCGAAGTATTGATAAGCAGTAATCGTCGTGCCATCTTTTTCGTAGCTGAGCGTAATCTCCAAGGGCTTGAGGTCCAGTATCGTCGTTGCTACGACGAGTGGTCGGTCGTGTGGATTTGACGTCCACATCTCAAGTGTCGGATCGCCATAAACGTGGTATAAGTTGAGCGTATCCAAGGAGAATTGAAGTTCGACAGGCTCCGTCGTTGAAGGCACGCCAGTTTTTAACAGCGTGTACGTTTTGGCATAGTTGAGAATGTCTCCCAGGCGGGACGTCGGCGCTGCGCCAATAGTTGAATCATGATCCTGCCAAGTGGCGTCGATCAAACCTCTCAAGAAGATATTGTTCGACCACGTGTTTGAATTGCGTGTATCGCCAATCAACCCCACTGCACCGTTGCCACGTCGCAACATCAGTTCGGTGAAGTAACTACCCGTAGGACTCGTGGAGAGCATATTCCCCGAGGTCTCGTTGTCGAAGAATCCGCTGGCGCAATTGATGCTATATACAATCGGCTCCAAAGCGCCGTTATGCAGAGAGCTCAGGTCGAATGTTGAGTAGTCTGGATGCCCCCAGCCACTGGGCCAGCCGTGATCACGATGAATCACCAAGAACCGTCCATCATTGATCGCGTTGGTGACGTCCGCCGTGTCGCCGTCCCAGGCGAATCCACTACCAACTCGCAGGTCTGCAGGCAACAAGCTGCCATCGTAATAGCGATTTGGTTCTTCGCTGATCTGATCGGCGTCTTCCGTCTTTGTGTAGATGCGTTCAACTGTTTTACCGGCATCCATCAAGGTATTTCGCGAGTTCTCCGACTCTTCAATGAAGCCGCGCTTGTCTCGGCCAGTCGGTGATCCGTCGCGATAACCTTGGAATTGTGATGCAATGGAAACATTGTCATAGAAGGCGTCATCTAGAACAGAACCTGGTGGAGTCTGCTCGTAGGCGATAATCTTGTCAACGACGGTCATCGCATCCGGCAAAGTATCAACTGGAATACGACCGTTGGCCACGTCCGGCAGCAAATCAATTAGCCCGCCCGACAAGAAGGTATAAGGCGTATCCGTGCCCGTGCTGTTCGAGACGACGTTTAAGAGTGCTTCTGAATCTCGATTGATCGGTGTCAATCCCGACATGTTAGACCATCGCGCGTAGACTTGATAGAGCCCCGGTTTGGTCAAGGTCGGTGTGAAACGAGCACGAGCCTCATCGTCATAGGAAATCAATGAACTTCCGTTGTACTCATCAGTTGCGGCAGACTCGGTCCACGTCCCGCTAATCGTCGAAAAGCCGGGACTTAGATTGTCGACGATCACTTCGGTGCCGGAGTCGACGTGAACGAGTCGAATCGCATCAGCTACCGTAGCTCCCGTGTCGGTCACGTCATATTCACGCGTCTTGCGGACAACATCGATATACTCGGTGCCATCAGCGTTGAAGTTGATCGTACCGTACGGATTCCACGTGCCACCGAAGTAATCCTGATTCAATTCAATGTTGGGGCCGCCCGTCCCGCCACTGTAGTAGCTGTGACGATAGAAGGTCGGTATGAATTCTGCATCGCCAAGTAGTAACACATAGGACGCGCGCACCACTGTATTGTCGTAGCGAACTTGAATCAGATTCTTGATCTCATCACTCGTGTCGTATGGCGTACCCATGCCGACTTCATAGACACTCGTCATGATGCCCTTGTCTCGCTTCCATTCTGCCAACTTGTCGGCAGCTTCGCGAAAGTCAGGGTGAGTCAGAATGAGCAGTTCCTCACCCGCAAACGCGTTGACGTCACCAGGATACAGACGCTCCCGGATGATATCCCTGTTCAAGACGAGATCGTATTGTGAATCGGAATTCTCAAATGGGTTGGCGGAGTTCTCCGGCAGGAAGCCCTTGCCGCCCGCAAACTCAACCTTCCACTTGACTTCCCCAAAGACGTTCAGCTCACCCGTCGCTGGCGTGTAATTGGCCGTCGGAATTTCCACGACAGCGACTTCCAGATCGCGCAGTTTGCCAATCGGCGTGACCTTGATGCCGTAGTTGGGATAGCTCACTTGCGAAGCATACAATTCGGCGTCGTATGCAAATCCGCTCGGATCATCGAACACTGAATCCGGCGGCGCCTCATCGACATCGGGCGCGGCCGGCTGGATCGGCATGAGATTGACTTGCCAAGTTTGCACCACTTTAGGAGCTTCCTGCAGGCTCGCGGTCACCGACGCTCCGGCTGGAACGGCGATCAATCGGCGCAACACGGGCACGGCTGGCGTTCCAACTTTTCCTAACAGACTTTCCGCGCCCGCCGAGAACATCTGCGTCCATTCTTGGCCAGCCGCGTCGACGTTGGCAAACGTCGGTTCTGGAAAGATGACAATGCCACTACTGCCCTGTTCGCTGTTTGTGGCCAATTCGATAGTCGGTTCCGCCGGCACCGTTGGCTGCCGTCCTTCTATAGTGACCAGATGGTCTTCAACTTCTCCATCCGGAGCGGCACCAACCGGTGACAATCCTCCAAGTCGGCTGAGACGAAAACGCGAGAACGTCGTCCCGTCGACAGCCCACGGCGGCACGGTGATCGACAGGAAGTTGTCGCCTTTGTTGACTGACAAGCTGCTGGCAATCGCCTCGTGAGGCTCCCATTTGCCGTCAGCGTCGTAGTCGATCCAAGCATCCAGCTTGCCTGGCTGTGATGCGACAACACGAATACGGGCCGTACGACCAGCGACAAGCGGTGTCATGAAGGTAACGCCGTCTTCATCGCCACCAAGCAAGTCGTCTCCGGTCGCCGTACGATTCGGCCGGCCATCGGTCTCCGAGTCGACTCCGGCACCAAGATAAAAGTTCGGATCGACTACATGTCGTGCGCCGTTATGCACCAGTAAGGTTGGATACGGTTTGTCGGGAGCGTCGCCGAAGTCATAGTTCTCGGTCGGCTCCGCTGGTTGGATGAAAACAACATGATCTTCGACTTCACCGTTGGGAATTAATCGCTCACCATTGATGACTACGCCATCGATCGGCTCAAGGACGGAGTGACTTGTGCTGAAGCGCCAACGTGAGAATGTCGGCAGTTTACTATCGACGACAGCGTCTTTAGGCACGGTGAAGCTTAAGGTGTTGACGCCGGCCGATAGCAACTTCGAAACGAACACCTGCTCTGGCGCACCAGAGCTCCATTGTCCGTCGCGATTGAAATCAATCCACGCATTGAGTACGCCTTTGGTGGAGGCTACGACTTCCACGTTAGCCGTACTTCCTGGCACGATCGCTCCGAGGAACGTGACACCGTCTTCATCGTCGGGATGGAGAACCAGCGCCGCGTCATCACCATCCGCCATTGCCGTCGGCTGCCCATCAGGCTCGGCGTCAACTCGGCGCCCTAGGTAAACACCCGGCTCGATTCGATGAACGGCGCCATTGGCGATGGCGCGTGTGCGATAGGGCTTTTCGGGCGCATCCCCCCAGTCAAAAGTTGCTCCAGTAAAGGAATCGTCGGTACACACGTGATCAAGAGCAAACTCTTGGCCGCCAATCTTGAACGAATCAATCTGTCCGTCGACGTACAATACCCCCTTGTCGTTACCGAGTCCGCCGGTGGGCACCGTCACGAATGTGCCACCGATGATCGTGCCGTCTACGTCTTGAAAGTTATTGAAGTTCCGGAAATCGCCATTGATTTCCAAGTTGAGATTGCCACCATACTCACCAAAGCTCAGTTTAAGTCCCGGTAGACTGCCAGCGACGTTAAAGTCGAAATCGAGCACGATGTTGTTGACCGATAGCTCCAAACCCGTGTCACCTGCCAGTCCTGTGCCAACCACAATTGCCCGCCCGGTGGTAATGACGCTTCCAATGCTCGTCGTGAACGGCTCGCCAGATATCTTGGCTTGGAATCCTGTCGGATCCGCGACAAAGGCATCTCCAACATGATACACGGCTCCCATAGTTAGACTCTCGAAGTCAATACACGCCCCTGTGAGCAACGCACGTAATTCGAGTGATTCCATTTGAACTTGTCGGTGCGAGAGAACCTTTTTTTGTTGGCGCGACAACATGGTAAGTCTCCTTTGCGGCATACAAGCGAATGCCTTCGGTACCGTATCGAGACTGCGTGCATGATTAATGCCGAAGGCGCGAATTGCCGGCCTTCGAAAAGCACCCATCGAGTACTCGGCGGGAAATATCGGCGTGCGTCGTTAGTCGCAGGATGATCTGCCGCAGCCAAGTAGGTAACTCGTGCGGGAGACTGTGCGTAGCAGCACAACTTGATTCGCACTCCCAAACCTTTGGAGTGCGGCCGCGCAGCTGCCGCTTTCGATCGAAGCTAGAGACTGAAAACGGCGATCGGTCGTCTAATCTAAATCGTCTAATCTAAGTCGTCTCGGGCACGCCGAGCGATGCGTCGTAGACATGCCACAATTTGGCAAAACGGCCAGAGTCCAACATCATCGCCGAGATCCCACCGCCTGAAAAGCGATAGCTGCGCGATCGCACTCCATTACGACTTCCGGCCAGAAATGCACTTGCGGTACGTACAAGTGTACGGCTATCATCTCACGTACATTCGTACTGGACCTAAGACAATTGCTGCTCAGCCAAGGAGGAGACTGTCGTGGGCGAACGACCGGCGTTATCAAAAGGCGAGATGGAAGTTGCGCGGGCGTTGTGGCAGATGGGGCCAGCGACTGTGCGGGCAATTCATGCCGCGATGACTGAGCAGAAGGCGATTGACTTCGCCACCGTGCAGACCTACCTGCGGCGTCTGGAAGCCAAAGGTTACGCCACTTCAAAGTTGGACGGGAGGACGCGCGTCTACAGTGCGCGAGCTCGTGCAAAAACGGTCATTCGCGAAACGGTCAATGATTTGGTAGAACGCCTTTTTGGCGGCGACACGATGCCGTTGATGCGTCACTTGATTGAAGAGCGCGGCATTACGCCGGATGATCTCGCTGAACTCCGCAAGTTGATCGACGGACTCGATGATGCGAACGACACGGAGGTCACTTCATGAACGACTTCATCGCCATGTTGCTGCGTCAAGCAGTCCAGGTCACGTCGGTTGCTTGTATTGTCTGGTGTTTGACACGATTGCTGGCACGGGATCGACCGCATTTGGCGCATGCGCTGTGGGCCATCGTCCTGCTTAAGTGTCTGACACCACCATTGATTTCGAGTCCGTTCGGGGCGTTTTGTTGGTATGCCGCCCCAACTGCAGCCACTGCAATCTTGGAGAAACGCGAAACGGTGAAGGCAAGCGAATCCGCTGCACTCACCGCAATGACGGATGCAAGCGAGTCGGGAATTATCGTGCAACTCGAACGTGCAAGCCAAGCGCCAACCAATAGTCCGGTTTCATCTACGTTATTGGATGCAAAGCAGGCAGCGCGCGGGGCGGGTTTCAAGAGCTGGCTGAGTTACGTAACGCGGCCAGAACGATTGATCATGGCCTGCTTGTTGGTCGCAGTGCTCCTGCTAATGAGAACTGCGATACGATTGGCGTTACTACTCAGGCGAATTCGCCATTGCACGGTCGAGACTCCTGCGGCGATAGTCGAATTGGGCTCGCGTTTGCAAAAGCAACTCGGACTGCGCAAACAGATTGCGATTCGGATAGTCAACGCACCCCTTGGTCCCGCGGTGATCGGCCTCTGGCGGCCCACGATTCTCTTGCCGCTTACGATTGTCGAATCGAGGACGAACAGCGAACTTGAGCCGCTTTTGGCACACGAGCTGATCCATATCCGTCGCGGAGATCTGTGTTGGGCGCTCGTTCAAGCGGTTGCCACGGGACTCTGGTGGTTTCACCCGCTTGTGCACTACGCCGCACGAAAGCTCAACGCGGAAGCAGAACGGAGCTGCGACGAAGAAACCGTACGCTCGTTGGGATGCAGGCCCGCGACCTATGCGCGAGCCTTGCTTGATATCTTGGCCGAGAAACAGCAACTGCACGTGATTCCCACGCTACCGGGCGTGCGGCCGCTGGATGTTACTACAAAAAGATTGGAGCGAATTATGCGAATTGGACACGGAGGTCACGTACGCACACCCCGCTGGACGTCAGTCATTTTGCTACTGGGTGCTGCCATCACGCTACCGGGAACGACCTGGGTACATGGTGAACAAGCAGTTGGCTCTGTCGCACCACTTACTGCTCAAGATTGCGCTGTTGATTCTGGCGGTGTTCGATTCGCCTCACCAGCATCGACTGAGGCAACGTCGCAGGACACCAGAGCTAATACTGACGCTCTAGACCCTGCCCCAGATCAAGATCAAGTCAATGAGGGTGTCAAGTATACGCTTCATCAAGTCGATGAGGTTGTCAGGTATGCGCTGCACTTCGACGCGACTCGCGCGCTCAAAAACATACAACGTGACGATTCGTGTGATCCGGAGCAAGCCAAGTCTATTCTCAAGGCGCTGATCAATGCGCAGTTGACTCTGCAGGAATCGCAGAAGCAACGCGCCGGCGACTTGCAGATACTCCCTCGTCCGAGCAGCACCGAACCTGCTACATCCACGCGGGCATTCTCAGCTGCGACGATCATTTTCGAGGACAACCATTTAGTGGTGCAATGTGCGGAAGTTCAACGCGCAGCAGTTCGTCAAGTCGTGGACCGGATCACGCAGCACGGTACAAGCCAAATCTGTGTCGCGACTCGGATCATTGCGATACCTGCGGAGCAACTTAAGACGCTCGATGTAAAATGGCGCAGCCTCCTGCCGGATGATGCGCCGACCGACGCACAAGTGAAAGACGAGCACGCCCGGACCAGCCCACGAGGTGAGGCGTTTGTCCCACGACAAACCGCGACACTCGTAAGTGTCGTGGATGCGGAGGCGGCCCAGAAACTCGTTGAGCAATTCCAAGCGGATCGCCGAGCGAACTTGTTGCAAGCCCCCAAGGTGACACTCTTCAACGCACAGGATGCCACGATCCAAGACTTAGTGGAGCGGCCGTTTGTCGTCAGCGTAACGGAAACGCTTCAGCCGATCGTTCGCACGATCAAGGAAGGTCTTGAGCTTTGGGTACGCCCCACCTTGAATGAAACTCGAGACGAATTGACACTTGATTGCAACTTGACTCTACAAGCGATTGAATCGGTTGGGGAAGTCAGTTTCAAGCACGCCGCAGCGTCTGAACATGGTGGCGTTACATTGCAAGTTCCCAAAGTGACGCGGCATGACTTTGCCGTCAAGGGTTTGCAACTGACGCCCGACGCGACGTTGCTAATCACCGGGATCCAAGCCGATCAGCCCAGTCTAATGACAATCGCCATGCTAAGCGTCAGTCCAATCCAGCTAGTCAACGCGGTCAGCACCGTGCCGGTACCGCCCGCGCCCGCGGTATCCTGGGTAACCGTTACACCAAAGTTATCGCATCGCAAGGCGTCGCTGATCATCAACAAGCTGACAGCTGAGGGAATCGCCGACGTTCGCCATCAGGGACAACACTTGCAGGTGGGTCTAAGTTCGTGGCGTGAGGCACTGCAGATCGTGAGCGAGTTCTTGCGATCCGACGCAGACGATATTGAAGAGTCGAAGTCGCCAGACCTGATTATTTCCGCCCGTGGGCAAAGTACTGCGGAATCGCAGCGTTTGGCCGAAGCATTGGACGCACGTGGGCTGCACAACGTTTCCGTTCGCGGCAACGTGTGTTATCACGTGGAAGACAATGCTCTTGTCGTGTACGGAACCGAATTGACGTTTCAAGACGGCAGCGATCCCGAGGAGATGTTCTTGTATGGGGATACGGTCGAGATGCGACTCGGCTTCGGTGACGATGAACAGCTTGCCGCAGCACTGATCGGGAACGCGCGGTTGAAATGCGCGAGCGAGAACTTGGACGTTTCGGCACACACGATTCGCTTACAGGATCGTGTGCTCACAATGAAGGGAAACGTGCAGATTGTTCAAAACGGCGGGACGTTGGTTGCCGATCGAGTTACTTACCGACTGGACGGCAGCAAGGCTGCTCCGGCCAATTCGAAATGAGCTATCGACGTGCCGAAGCACTTTTCCACGAAGTCACAAACGTGTCGAGCAGTTAGGAATGACGACGACAGCGTGAGCGGCACACATTCGCGGTGAGTCCATTTCTTGGTGACTCAGCGTCCGCTTGTGTCATTTCGCTGGCAGGGTTCGAGCGAAGTCGACGGCTCGCTCGACCCAGGCTCGCAATGCTTCGTCCGTCTGAATTCCATCGGGCTCGACCATCGCCCAACCCTTCATCACTTTGCCGGTGATATCCATGGGTTTGACGTACGGTTCGGCCTGAATCGAATCATGATCATTTATATCCAGTCTAACGATCAAGAATCCTTTCCAAGGTCCGACGCACATATTGCCATTGATCATGAAGCAAATGCCACCGAACATCTTCTTTTCGGAGTAGCCCTTGCGCCGCTGCATCATCTCACGCAGGCGCTGGATCAGAAATTCGTCTTCTTTGCGCAAATTGATTCTCCTGTCAGTTAGCCACGACGTGTGTCGTCAACCAGCGATGGAGCGGCAACATCGCTTTCCACTGCTTAACACAATTATCAAGTAGCTTGGCCGAGCACGCTGCATCCGGGCTTTCTTCCACCACGATGTAAAGTCCCTGATGAAGCAGGAACTCGGCCGCGGGACCGTCGCTCGGAAAATTGCGGGGCATGCGTTGGTAGTGCTCGCCCTTCAGTTCATAGCCAGCTTTGCGCAGCTTCTTGGCGATCGCTGCCAGTTCCTTTCCCGCGTCGGGATCAGCCACGGCGGCGCGAAAGTGATTCAACAACTGAGGGCAACCGTAATGTCCAGCGCCAATGCAGGTCATGTCGGGACTGGCTCGAAAGAACAACGCGGAAGCTGTCGATTTCTTGTCGCCGACCCAGAACAGCAAGTCAAGATGATCCTTGTAGGGACGCTTATCGGCGCTGAACCGAACGTCTCGGTTGATTCGAAAAATCGAACCGTTGATGCGAGGTTCGGCCACAATGGCGGGATCAAGTTGCCCGAGCTTTGCTGCTGCTGCCGAGACAAATTGCTTGGCCGGTTGCACAAAGTAGTTTTCGTAATCCACGCGATGTGATTCAAACCACTTTTTCGAGTTGTTCGCGCGAATCCCGCAAAGGAATGCGAGTGTTTCGCGCGGAAAACCAGCGAAGTCGAGACTCTTGACCATGCTCAGCATCCTGTTTCTCAGTGTGATACGGAGACAGGGTAGCCACGGGGCAATGTTTTTACAAGTGTTCTCGCTGGTTCACGTCATTGAAGCCGAACGGACGAATCACATTCGTTTGCAGGTGCCGCTTCATCGTGCTGGACGTAGCCCGGGTAACGTGATGCTATTTGGAGTGCGATCGCGCAGCCATCGCTTTTCACTGAGTTTGGATCGTGGCGAAGGATGGAACCTCGCTGGCAGGTTCACGAGTGTTACTCTCAAGCACTTCGCAAGAATGAGATCGCAAAGGCGCAAACTCGGGCAGGCGGGGAGAGCGTAACGACGCCACCGCGCGGAACGGGTAAATCATATTCCCGTACACGTGCAGCTTCATCGTGCTGGGACGACACAAGAAAGACGACGCGTAGTCGATACCGCCTAGTGTCAGGCGGTGTCTTCTACGCGTCGAGTTGGGATGCGATACGTCCGGGGAATTTCATTCCACGTGGTGAACAGTGTAATGGATGGTCTTTTCTTCTTGCGGTGGCGGAGGACGGCGTCGACTGGCACGGCGTTGCACAAGACGGTGCGAATCTCTGCAACACAATGCACGTGCAAGCCTAACAAGCAATTGGCGCTGGCACCTTTCCCTGCAGCTGGAAGAGGGCCCGAAATGCCTCTACTGGTAAACTCAGTGCCGGCTGCGGACCGACACACGCTTGCATCAAGCTCGTCATTAAATGCACACGTTTGCCTCTCCGCTGATATTCGTGAAATACGTGATGTGCTGCGCGGCAATAGTCACGCGAAGTTGCTAAACGGATCGCACCGGTCAGTGTCGCCGTGAGGCCATCGTCGCCGAGCTGAGCAAGGGCTTCCGCCGCCAACCAGCGCACATCAGGATCATCGTCATCCAAGTGCACAGCAAGTGCCGCTGCTGCCGTTGGATCTGAAATAGCGCACAAGCACTTCGCGGCCTCCCAACGCACATAACTGCGTGGATCGTTTAATTCAACCATCAACGCGCGAGTGACTTCGCTACCGCCCAGCTCGATGAGTTCTGCACGAGCATGCTCGCGACGGGCAGCATCTCGTGCAGACAATTGCATGATGAGAGCCTTAACTTCCGCGGATATTGCGTCAGACATCAATACGTCCTCCTAAAGAATCCTTGTATGGGGCTCGAGTGAACCAAAATTCACGGCGGCAGGCGGCCGCTGAGCATCGCTTGCACATGGAATTGCAAACAACGTGCCGCGACAGTTTGCCACGATCGCTCGGTACGAATTCTGAATGACAGCCGCGCAGCCAGACCGGCCTCGGGCACAACGAGCGCGAACGGTTCTCCAACACGCAGTAACGCTTGGACAGGAGCGTAGGCGTCAGCGTCGAATCGAAATGCAGCGAGAACCGCGGCCAGCGTCTTGCGGCGAGCTCCGCGCGTGACGACCGTCAGCGTTTATCCGCGTGCTGCGTGGCTTCGTATCACGTAGAGCGACTGTCAGACTCGGTAGAGATCCAAGTTCGGGCGGCCGCCCAGCGTCGCGAACGCTGCCCGGATCTGGCTGAAGCCATCGGACATGCGAAACGACGTCAGGCCTGGTTGGTCGTCCGTCACAGCGCCCAGTCGAATGACGAGCGAGCCTGCGTGGGAGTCAAGTTCAGCGCCGTATAAATCATCGCTAGGTCGAGCCGCACATGCTCCGCCCGGCCCCCCAGACTGCGGCGCGCGGCCGCGAGCATCAATCACGGCGTTGACCACAAGTGATTCGTTTGGGCCCCCATCGTCGGATACGATCGCGACGTTGAATGTCGGACGTTCCTGCGACAACGACTCATCGTCATACGGACCATCGTCTTCGTCGACTTCAAATTCCAAATTCTCGGGTTCGCCTAGCGTGACAGAAGTTACACGAACGTGGCATCGCAAGGAGTCAGCGATCAAATCGCTCTTCGCCAGAGGTTCTAGGTAGACGTGCAAGAACTCATTTCCCGTCAGAGCGGCATCGGCGGCAGGCAACTCGGATGCCGAGTCCTGCGCGGTCAGAGCAGACACACCGAGCGATGAGGCCATCTCACCGAAAGTCACCGGCAGAGCGTGATCACCCCAACGACGAAGTGCGGAGCCGACCGTGTCAAATTCCAGCAGGACGACGTCGTAACCGAGATAGCGAGCATACAACGCCGCTTCAACTCCGACCGGGCCAGCTCCAATGATGGCAATCGACGCTGGTGTATCCAAGCTCATGTTTATCTTTCTAAAGCAGCTCAATGGTACGACTCGCCAATTAGCGAGTTAACGAGAATGGCGACACATCAATGTCAGTCGGTTGATCCAGGATGAGCTGTCGCATTAACCGCGCGGTCGCCGGCGCGAGATGAATGCCGCTGCGAAAATGTGCACCGGCAAACCACACCCGATCATGGCGTGGCACGCGACCAATGTAGGGCACACCATCAGGTGACCATGGACGCAAACCGGCCCACGATGCTATCGGCTCCAACGAACGCAGGGCGGGCACGAAGCTCCGCGCAAAGCGGACCAGCTCGGCGATTGCTGTGGCCGTTGTGTTCCCGTCAAACCCGACGTCTTCAACGGTCGAACCGGCCAACAGGTGGCCGTCTGCGCGACTGACTAGGTACCGAGGTCCTTCATTGATCACGGTGCGTAGTAAGCGTTGTTCATTCTTAAATAGAGCGATCTGACCGCGCCGAGGCTCGATGGGCAAAAACACACCCAACGGATCGAGCAGTTCCCTGGCCCACGGTCCTGTCGCCAAACAGATGGTCTCGGCCGCAAAGTCACCGTGCGAGGAAACAATGCGCGGCAGGTCGCCCATTGGCTCTCCCCAACTGGATTGTTCAACGAGAATCACCCGAACACCCAGTGACTGCAGGTCGCTGTGTAAAGCGCGAATCAAGCGCGGAGTCCGCACCAGCACCTCGTCGGGTAGGTGAAACACTTCTACCGCATCTTCTTGCACCTGCAAGTTGGGTTCGCGGTCGGCAAGCTGTGCGGGCGTCCAACGATCGACGACCACACCGTCCGAGCGCCATTGTTCGACAGCCGCCTTCAACGCCACACGCTCGCCCGGTAGTCGGCCCAGATACGTTCCGCCACAACGTTCCAATTCCACAGAAACGCCGGATACCTCTTCCAACTCACGACACCAAACCGGAAACAACTCATGACTCAATCCACGAATCTGCTCGAGTGGATCATGTGCCGCACGTTTGATCGGCGGCGGCAACAGCCCGCCGGCGGCCCAGGAGGCAATATGCGGCGTCGTCCGGCGGTCGATCAGTATCACATCGCGACCGGCCCGCGCTAACTCACGTGCAATTGAAAGGCCGATGATTCCCCCGCCCACCACTAAACACTCGGTCACGACGGGGGTCGGGAAATCAGATTCACGTTCGGACATGTTGAAAGCGGCTTGCAGAGGTTGAGTCGGTTG
>JAGQPK010000059.1 GCA_020426755.1 Planctomycetales bacterium | reverse complement strand
GGTACTCAGTTCCGCCAGGGCCTGTTCGTGCACGGCATGGAACACGGCGAGAATCTCTTCGATTGCCGGATACTCTGCGGCGTCGAAAACTGGCGTACTGCCCTTCTTGAACTTGCGTAGGAAGTTCTTGCTAATGAGCGATTCATCGGCCGGTTCCTTGCCCCGAATTCTCAGCATCGTCAGGCCGTACTCGGCCATGGCCAGATGCCCGATCTGCCACGCCAGGTGGCTGACGCTTCCTTCCGCTTGGCGAAACCAATCGTCCGGTTCAATTCCGGACAGAGTTTCCAGCGTGTATTCTCGCGCAAACGAAATATTTTTGACTGCCAGGTCAAGCTGAACGCGTGACATGCGAATTCCTTTGCTGAACCCATCGCGTAGTGGTTACGATGCAGGGCGATTGTCGTTCTGTTATACTCGCGCGAGACGTTCGTCATAAGCCCGTTCGGGCTCGCGGCCGCGCATGCTGATCGTCAACGAGAGGCAGCGACAGGCCGCTTTGCGTTTCTTGCAATCAAAGGAGAAAGAAGGCTATGTCATTCTTGTTGATGCCAGCGTCCGTCGTCCGTTCGATCCGATTCCGCCCGGCACTTGCTAAATTGCTCTGTCTGGGCGCATTGGCCGGCGGGACGATTACCGGCAACAATCTGCAGGCAGAAGTGTTGGTTCCCAATGATGCGACTTGGCGTTGGCTGCATCCAACGGACGGAAAAGATCCCGCCGAGAAGGTTGAAGACTTCCACAAGACGTTTTTCAATGCGGATTTTGATGATGCAAAGTGGAAAGAAGGGCAGGATAAAGCTGGTGCACACGACGGCTTCGGCTACGGCGGTGTCGGCGAAGATGAAGGAGATTTCACCGGTGTGGACCTCGGCACCCCCACGTCCGAGAACCGTAAGACTGCTTATCTGCGACACAAATTTGTCACTAAGGAAGACCAAGAGAACTTGGTGTTGAAGTGCCAACGCGACGACGGCATCATCGTCTACATCGACGGCAAAGAAGTTCTGCGCAACAACGTTGAGAAAGATAAGGCCGACGCTTACGATCTGTTTGCGAATGTAACGGTCGGTGGCACCGAGGAAACAAAGGTCAACACATTCAAGCTTGATACCAAGCTACCCGCCGGCGAACATGTTATCGCCATATCGTTGCATAACCGGGAAGGTGGCAGTTCCGACTTGCGCGTCGCCGAGATCTCGCTCGAGACCGCAGAGCCCGAACAAGACGACAAATAGACTGAGTTCTGGCTCAGTTCAAAAACTAAAGGCGCTGAACCAACAGCACCGGGGCGTGCTGTTGGGATAGCTGTCAGGGTCGCTTGGTCGAAGTCGCGTCGGGGTGCGCGGTCCGTCGGTTTAGCACTGACGCTAACACGCAGTGACAAATTGAGGCCAAGCCTGTTCTCTATTTTCTCTGGCGGTCCGCCAAATCTTCCAAGAGCCGCTGGTAGTCCTGCGGGCTGTTGACATTGCGGAGTGAATCGAGCTGCACGTCAACCTGCTCGATCGTTTCGAGCGTAACTTGGCAACAACGTACGCCCTGCAGCAACGCGTGCAGCGAAAAATTGCCGGCCGCGATCTGTTGTTCAATCGGGCCGAGGGCCGTTGTCCGGAAAGCCGCATTGAGTGGGTAGTAGTGCGTGCCACTGTGGGGCACCACCGCGTCCAGGTGTGCCGCACGACGTTCAAGAATCAGTCGTACGAACGCTGGGTGCAGTAGCGGTGCATCGCAACTGGTTACAAACAGCCACTCGACTGTGTTCTTTGCAACCTTGAGTCCGCATCGTAGACCTTCGATCGGACCGCGGTCAGCGTACTCGTCGCGCACCACGGTGACGCACGCTGGATAGTCGATCGCGCTAGAGTTGACACCGGTAACGAGCCAAACTGGCAGTGCCAACCGTCTTAGCGTCTGAACAATTCGGTCGAGGAACGTTTGGTGTTCAATTCGTAGCGTCGCCTTGGCAACGCCCATGCGACGGTTGTATCCGCCTATCAAGACGATTGCGCCGCAATCAGAAAGCGTCAGCTCGGAGTTGTTCACGTGCTAGGGCATCTCGCGCTTCGTTAAGTTTACTTGCTTCGTGGTATCTAGCCGCTTATCTTGCAAAGTTTCGGGCAGGCGGCGTGTAAACTAAGGGGGTTGCGTAGGCTGGTTAATAAATGATCTAGCGAAATGCTTGCTGTGTCCGCCTTCGGTCGGTACAACCTTCGTTATCGCATTCAATTTCTTATTGATGTGACTCGTCATTCAACTGGTAGTGGCGGGCTACCAATGCATGGAGAAACATTCTACTCAAGATGTAGCGAATTCGGCACCGGTTTGCAGGTGCTTCTTTGTCAGGGGCGCGACTCACCAAAGTTGACAGGGAACAAGATCAAGATGGTCTTCAGTCAGAGACGGATGAGAGTTTTAGTCGGAGTTTTAGCGACATGGTTTGTTGCTATCGCGATTCAACGGTCACGGGCGGCAGAAGCGGGTTCACTTCCGCGCGAACCCAATAATTCGCTCAGCGATTTGCTGCTATTCTTGCCGGATGATACGGTGGCGGGGGCCATTGTTTGTCCGGCGCAACTGTTGGCAGCGCAGACTGTTCAGCAACTGCCAGTTGGCTTGGTGGTGGCCGACGTCCAGCATCGGTACGGATTGGATCTCACGCAGCTTGAAGTCGCGATTCCGTTTGTCGAGCAGGCGGCGTTCAAGTCACCTCGCTGTGGAGTGATTTTGCGGTTTCGGGACAGCGTTGACTGGCGCGCGATGCCGCCGGTGCTGTTGGATCAGACAGCGTTTGGCGAAATCAATGGCAAACCTTATCGACGTGGACGTCGCGCTACGGATTACAGCTTGTATTCGCTTGATGCGCAGACGATGATCATTGCGACCGACGAGACACTCGAACGGATGTTGTCTCTGCGTGACAACTTGTCGTCAGCAAGTCATGCCGTTGAGTCGGTCGCTCACGTCTTATTAGCCGGTGTGGACAAACAGATCGACTTACATGCATTCGTGATCGTCGGCCGTGCGCGCCCATTCCTCAACCAGCTTCTCGATCAGGTCCGCTCGGGTTCCGAGAGTTGGTCAAGCTGGGAGCGACTGGCTGAAGCGACGGACCGCGTCGAGATTCGCGTTCGTCTCACGCAGCAACTGGCAGCAGGAGCAATTCTGAGTGCCAATCCGTCGCTCGGTGTGGATGAGCTACAGACGCGCTGTACCGCTTGGATCGCGTCGTTTCTCGGGGAGCTTACCGGGCAGGCGTCCACTGGCGAGCTCAGCAGTGAGAGTGGTCCTCTGCAATTGGCGACTGCTGTTGGCCCAGATACTTTGGCGAACTACTCTTGCCGAGTTTTGACGCAAGTGCTTTCGCAGTGCAAGCCGGTCGTCGCTGGGGATACCGTACAACTGGGCTGTCGTGGCAATGCCGTGTCACACGCGTCAGCCTGTGCAGCCGTCACGATGTTGTTGGGCCCCACGTTCGATGCGACGATTGCTTCGGTCGGTTGGCTGCAGCAGCTACAGATGCCCGTTTCAGCGCCGATTGAAACGCGCGGTCCAAGTCACGCCGGAATTCGTTAACGCCGCATCAGAACCTAACGCTACGGACGCGACGTGCCCGTTACAAACGTGCGCCAAGTCTCTAGCTGTTCAGGGGTCAGGCTGTGATCGCGACTGATTTCACGTTGCGCCCAGCGATCCGTGCCTTGTACATTGACCAGGACCGTCAGTCGGCCGTTTTCAAGGTATCGAAAGCGAACTTCAATCGGTGTTTGCGCCGGAAGCATCTCGGGCAAGTCGCGAACGGTACAACGTCCGATTTGCACGCACTCGTCAGCCGCCGCGCTCTCGCCTTCGACGATTTGCACGAGCACGGAAGACTGATTCGACTTTTGTGTTTTGAAGATGCGTTTGGCTGTGATTGGCAAATGAGTATTGCGAGGGATGATGATGGCGTTACGACGACGCCGCGACGCGGGTTCCGTGGCCACGACGCCCAAGCTGTGTGAGTTGACGTTGCGGATGCTGAATTGCGGGGGCACTCCTCGGTGGCGGGCCAGCAACTGGCCGGCATGTAGGGCGGCCCCATGTGCGACTGCTTCGTCGGCCGCGACCGATGCATCGGGAGTCTTCCCGGAGAGTTGTTCGAGCATTTGGCTGACCGCTGGCATGCGTGTCGACCCGCCTACGAGCAGAACACGGTCAATATCACGCCAAGCAAATCCGGCGGCTTGTAGCGTTTGCCGAGTGGTAAATGCCGTGCGATCAAGCAGATCCCGCGTGGCATGTTCGAACTGCTCGCGCGTCACCTCGTGACGCAATGATTTGCCGCCGAAGTCGCAAGGGATGTTCGCTTTGGTGCGGGCCGAGAGGGTACGTTTGGCGTCTTCGCAATCGCGCCAAAGTCGACCGTGCGTGTTCGCGTCTTCGCGGGGATCAACACCGTGTTCCGCAAGGAAGGCGTCCGCCACCATCTCCACCAACCGGCTGTCCCAATCTTGACCACCCAGCAAGACGTCACCGTCGGTTGCCAACGTGATGAATTCCCGACCGACAATTTCCATGATGGTGACGTCGAAGGTGCCGCCGCCAAGGTCGTAGACTAGCAATCTCGTTGGCCGACTGGCGGATGTTGAATCGTTTAGAAAGCCTTGCTCATAGCCATAGGCAATCGCTGCTGCGGTGGGCTCATTGATGATGTCAATCAACTCGAGTCCGGCGATGTAGGCAGCATCTTGAGTGGCCTTGCGCCGGACTTCATCGAAGTAAGCCGGGACAGTGACGACCACATGTCGCAGTTCGCCGATGGCGCGGCCTGCGTCACGACGGATCTTGTCGAGCACCCAGGCTTCTAACGCTTCGGGTGGGTAGTGTCGCCCGCCGAGCTCTTTATCGTAAAACCGCCGTCCCAGTTCGCGTTTCATGCACTGGGCGATGTCGATGGCATTCGTCGAGATGGCCTTTAACGCCTCCTTGCCGACGACGACGCTTTCGTCGTCAAAGAATACGACGCTGGGGGTGAGCTTATCACCTTCGGCGTTGGGAACGGTGATCGGCCGTCCGCTTTGATCGAGATAAGCGATGGCCGAATTGGTGGTTCCCAAATCGATGCCGACAGCCAGTGTATCGTCGTAGTCAGTGTTGGAATTCATGGAGCACACTTTATCAACATTCTCTCATCCATGTGATCCGCTCGAACGCCGCGCAAACCGTGCCGATTAAGCAAGCCTTGCCGCACTTTTCGAGTGGTTGCGCCGCTGCAACTTCGTTCAATGTCGATTGCGTGGTGGTGCGATGAAGAACTGAGGTGGCGTATACGAATCGCCTCGGGGTACATTAGTCGTCGCATTGTTCATCGAGCCATATCATCATGTCGATCGAGACGATTCATTTTCTGTTGGCAGCGGTGTTTCTCGCGGTCTGGGGACTGTGCTGGTATATCGTGACGCGCGTGGCAGGTCACGAGTCGCGCCGCACGCGATTCGTGACAAAAAAGGCCTCGGACCGTTTGATCGATCCGAGGCCACATATTTTGACGAGTGACGATCGAATGGTTAAGCCGTCACGGGTTGAAAGTTAAAAGCGTCGCGAGCACCGCGGATGCGGACCAGGTAGTTCTCGCCTTCCTGGCCGATAACTTGCAGTTTGGTGCGATCGGTACGTGCGATTGTCGTGGACAGCGTCGCACCGTTTTCGGTGATCGTCATAGTGATCGCCGAGTGATCCGCATTGAACTCCATGCTCTGAACGACGACGCCGTCCCAGCCATCGTCAAATCGGGTCCATTGCAAACCATCTGTCCCAACTGACGCCTGGAAGCCGTCACTGCCCGACGAGGCGAGTGCTTCCCAGATGCTGAATTTGGGTGAGAGGCCGCGAGAGGAGAAGTTGAGCGACTGACCTTGGATGCCTTCGGCTGCCAATTCCACCTGGAAGCTGTTGTCGCCGCTGACGATTCCCGTCGAGTTGCCGCCTTCCGCATGCGCTCCGCCGTCGACCGTAAAGGCCGCCGAGGTTTGGGCGATCGTGTAGCTGCCAGGCGGCACCTCAGCAAACGCATAATTACCGCTGGCATCGGTCGTGGCAAAGAGTGCCAACGTTTCGCCAACTTCGCTGGTTCCATTGAGGCTGACCTTCACGCCAGACAGAGCTTGCTCGCCCGACGTGAAGAGCCCGTCACCGTTGGAGTCGAAGTAGATTCGGCCCGTGACACCGCCCGGAACGAAGCTGCGTACGGTCACGGTTACGGTGCCCTCGGCGGTACCACCATTGTTATCTGCCAGCGTATACGTAAACGTTTCGTCGCCCGCGAATCCAGCGGCCGGTGTATAGCTGACGCTGCCGTCACTATTCAACGTAATACTGCCGCCGTTTGAACCGGCGGATACCGCCGTCACGGACAACGTTTCGTTGACGTCGGGGCCGCTGGTGTCGTTAGCCAGCACGTTGATTACGATGGCGCCCGCACCTGACTGGGTAATCGCGGTGTCGGCGACGGCGACCGGTGCGTCGTTGACATTCGTCACGGTGATCGTGAGTGTGCCGGTGGCGGTGAGCGGTGATGAAACGCCGTTCGTTTGGCCATTGTCTCGCACCGTGTATTCGACGGTTGCGACGCCGAAGAAGTCGGCCGGCGGGGTGAACGTGGCCGTCGTCCCACTGACTGAAATGGTGCCGGCCGACGGTGACGCAAAGCTGACAAACGTCAGCGTCTGGTCGGTTTCATTCGGACCACCGTTGTCGTTGCTCAACAGATCATTCACATCAAACGTGAGCACGGTATCCTCTGCCATGCTGCGCGTGTCCGCGCCGGCGACCGGTGCATCGTTGACCGCGGTAATGGTCAGTGTGATTGTCGCCGTGTCCGTGCCACCGTTCTGATCGGAGACGGTGTAGGTGAAGGTATCCGTGCCGTTGAAGTTGGCGGTGGGCGTGTACGCGATCTGCGTCCCGTTGGCGGAGATCGTCGCCGTGCCATGGGCCGGCGTACCGACAGCGGACACGATCAGCACCTCGCCGCTGTCGGGAGCAAACGAATCGTTGGCCAGGACGTTCAAGGCGAAGTTGCTGGAATCCTCGGCCAACGTGAACGTGTCATCGTTGCCCACCGGTGGATCGTTAACGTTGGCAACTTGGACAGTAACCGTCGCGGTGGAGGTGTTGCCGTTGGAGTCTTCGATCGTATAGGAGAACGAATCTTCGCCTTGGAAGTCTGCGGCGGGGGTGTAGGAGATCGTTTCGCCGCCGCTGGCAATCGTGGCGGTGCCGTGACCAGGAGTGGTCACACTGACGACTGACAACGTGGCGCTCGACGGCACCGCGATGTCATTGTCGAGCACTCGAACGGTGGCGGCACCGCTGTCTTCGAGAATGGACAGCGTGTCGTTGACCGCAAATGTCTGGTCGACGATGGTCAGTGTCACCGGCGTGAAGGCGATTTGAGTTTCGTCAACGGCTGTGTCCAGGCCGTGCAACGTAATCTCCTTCAGCGGCAGTTCGTCGGCGGCATCCACGGTGAAGGCTGCACTGCCGGCCCCTTGGCTGACCATCGGAACGGTGAACAGCAGTCGTTCGCCGGTTCCCAGCGGATCGGTGTTGGCAATCGCACCGGTGTCGTTAATCAAGCCGTCCTGTGCGGTGTCACTGGATTGAGCGATCGGATAGCTGCCACCGAAAAGCGTATTGCCTGTGACATCAATCAGAGCCGCCGGATAATTGACGTCGACGTATGCGGTGAAGACGCCACGCGGATCGGAACCGTTGGCGGGTCGCAAGTCTTCGACGAAGACCTGTAAGCTAAATGGCTGTCCGTTGGCGACTGCAGTGACGGGTTGACCGTTGTCATCGACGATTTCCAAGCGGACTGACATCAGCACGTTGGATTCGATGGCCACGGTCACATCTTGTGTCCGCGTGTTGCCCGCCGCATCCGAGGCGACGATGCCAAACTGAATGTTACCGACCTGGCTGGCGTTCGGTGTCCAGCGGAATTCGCCCGTGTTCGCATCGATTGTTGCGCCGGTTGGGCCGTTCGACAGCGAGTAGCGGAAGCCGGTGTCACCTTCTTCGACGTGGTCGGCGTCGTAGACGATTTCCGTGCCGGTGATGCCAGTGGTGGGCGCGGTCGAAAGCAGTTCTGCGGGGGCAATCGTGTCGTAGGTCAACAAGATGGCATCCGACAAAGCACTGTCCGCGCCGTCCACGCGTTGCCGCGCCGTGATCTCGTAGTTGCCGTCACCTAGCGCGGCCAAGTTGCTAGTCGTGATCGTGACGCTGGTGCCGTTGGCAGTTGCGGTTCCGATCACGCTGTTGTCGGCCAGCACTTCGACTACCGCACCCGTGCTTACGCCGGAGACGCTGAACTGCAGGCTGTCCGCGTTCGTCACATTGTCGGTGTTGGAGAATCCAGAATCACTGACGGCCAATAGGTCAATCGACGGGGTGGCCGGACGAACCTGGATCGTAATGAGCTGTGCGTCTTTCGTATCGGGCTGCGTGTCGGTCGGCACGCTGGGATCCTGACTGACCTTCACGGTGGCCGTGGCGGTGCCAACGAAGTCCGCAGCGGGGGTCACTGTCAGCAGCCCTGTGGATGCGTCAACGCTCACGGAAATGTTGGTGCTGGTCGTGGACGCTTCGAACACGACCGGGTCGTCCTCCGCGTCGGTCGCCGACAATTGGTAGGTCATGGGCGTATTCGCTTCCGCATCCAGTTCCGGAATGTCGGCCAGGAACGGGGCCCCGTTGGAGTCGTCTGCCGCCACCGTGACCTCGAATGTCTCGGTCTTGCTATGGCCTTCTGCGTCGGCCACCGTCACGGTGATCGTGGCGGTGCCCGTCGCACCTTCGGGTGCCGAAAGTCGCAGTAAGTTGTTTTCCGTATCGTTGAATACCGTCACTGAGTCGATCACGACAGGAATCGTTGGCCTGCCTGTGTTTTGCAGGTTCTGTACAATGGTGTCGGTGTTACTGATCGCGTCCCGATTGGTTTCACCTTCGACCAACTGTCCAAAGATGGTGTGGTTGAAATCGAGCCAGCGTGTGGGACCTTCGGTGACGAAGAACTGCGAGTTGTTCGTATCATCGGCGCTCTTGGCCATCGACAAGATGCCCGTGCGATTGTGTTGCAGGTCGACATCAAACTGATCGTCGAAGTCAGGCAAGTCGGATCCGCCAGTGCCGTCGCCGTTGGGATCGCCACCTTGAATTACAAAGTTGTTGAGAATGCGGTGGAAGGTCAGATCGTCATAGAAGCCGTCTTCGGCAAGCGAGATGATCTGCTCCGTTGCGCGGGACGCTTCGGTCTCGAAGAGCTCGAAGTTCATCTTGCCGAAACCGTTGACGTCAATCAGCAAGTTGCGTCCGCCACCGACCAGTGTCGGCGCGACGATGCTCGGATTGCTACTAGTCACCGTGTAGGTCAGCGGGCCGTTGTTGGGATCGTAGCCATCCAGTTCGACGTGCATTGGCACAGTAGCCTGGACATCGACCGTTTCTGGCAAGCCGATCAGGATGGGGCGGTTCGATTGAGGAATCGCGACGCCGGCTTTTTCTGAAAGAGTCTGCAGCGTCTGTTCACCTTCCAAACGCGAACCGTCGGGGAAAACCCAGGTCGGATAGGAGGTGATGTTGTTGTCAATGCCATCCTGATTCGGTGTGCGATCAGGATTGGTTGCTTCGATGAAAGGCAAGAAATGCTGACCGTCTTCGAACAGTTCCTTCTGCGCCGTGCAATGGGGGCACCAAGCGGCTCCAAAGAACTTGACGCCCTTGTCGGCCAACGCTTTGGCAAAGGCGACCAGATCCGGCGCTTTCGCCGTATCGGTCATGGTAATCGAGTTACCACCATCGTAAGTGATTTCCGATGTGATCACCGGACCGAGCCCGCCATAGACTAAGACATCATGTTGCGGTGAGACATCTGCCGGATTGAGATCAAAGCTGAAGGGCCCATCGCCGATCGCGCGAAGACGCAGTGTAAAGACGGTTTGCGCATCGGGACCCGTGGGCGTCAAAGCGGGGACGACAGCGCCGACTTCATCAAGCAAGCCTGGCGATGCTGTGCCGGACTGAGCAGAAGAGAATGTGTCAGAGAATTCAATATCTCCGACGATCTCCGCCATGTCCGGGTCCCACGTCACGTCGAAGTAGGCCGCGAACACACCCTTGTCGATATTATCGACAAACGAAGTAGCCCGAATGTCGGTGACCCGCGCTTCGATTAAGAACTCTTGGCCGAAAGTCAGTGTGCTGGTGGCTGGCAGGCGAGTTCCATTCAGGTCGGTGGGAAAGGCCTCGATCTTTACTTGTCGATTGCTGACAGATCCGCCTGCGACGCCTGCGAGTGATCCCGAGATCGTCAAGTCTTCGCGCACGAAGGACTCATCCAGGTTGGGCAACGCGACACTACCGAAGGAGAGCGAACCGAAGCTGTTGATGTCGAGCTTGAAGATTTTCGTGTCACTGTCGACGTCGAATGTGCCACCGAGATTGTCGGCGGCAGAACCCGTGAAGATGCCGGATTCTGAGACGATCTCAAGTGTTGTTAGATTCGTTCCGGTATCGAGCCGTAGCGCACCCGTGATTGAATTGTATGTGACGAAGGTGCCCTGGCCGATCGTAATCACGACGTCGCCCGTTTCCCCTTCCGCTTCGATGTCGAAGACCGACTGAACGGTTGAACTCGTGGAAGCGGAACCAAACGCGGGCGTTGCCGAAAGCGTACGTGAGGTCGTCACCGCGGTCGACGTCTCCGTCGACGATCCCGCAGCGGCAGACGTCGATTCGAATGATTCGGTGGCAACTTCTGGCAGGTCGCTGACAAACACATCGCTGACGATTGCGTCGTCGCCCGTTGCAGCAGCCGGTGTGTTCGCACTCGTCAGAGTCGACACGATGCCAGCGTGATTGAGAATCGCACCGCTGCCGCGGCTCAGGGCGCTCAGCCACGACAGGGAAGCGCCTGGATCGGCAGCCAACATCACTTTCGCTTCCAAGGGTTCACCACCCACCTGGGCAGAAAAACGGAAGGAGGACTTGGTCTTCGACACGCGAGACTTTCGCCGAAATGGAGGGAAGCCGATTCGTCGCATGAGCTCAAACATGTTGGTGCTGATTCTCGTTACGGTGAAAGAGTGGAAGGTGCCAAGCGGCCGTGTATTTGCCGCTATGTAAGTTAGGTTGACAAACCGTTACGGTACCAACCCAGTCAGGATCTTGAACAAGACGTCAGACCGGAGGCGGACGGCGTCCTAGCGAAATGATCGCCTCCGTGAGGAATCGCCCGGCACCTCCGTGAGATAAGCTGTCGGCGACCAGGTACTGGCGATGCCGATCAGGTAAGCCGGGGTTAAGTGCTAAAGTACTCACGTTAAGTAACTTTTTCAAGGAAAAGACCCCCTCGGCAAGGTTCCGCGCTGGTCTTCTCCACCGAATAATCCGGTCGTTACGAAGACGCTGTTCGCCAGATTCGCTGTTGCCTCGCCACCTCATCCCTATGCCGTCGCTGTGCCCCCGAAAATGATGACTCCAAAATCGGCGGCCCCGAGAATGGGGACGATCCCACTGTCGAATCGTCACGCCACATTCTTCGAATTCGCGATGACCTGAGCAACATGTACACAATTTTCCGCCGGTCTCCGCCGGCGCATGACCGCCGCGCGGGGGAAACCAACGCAATTACATTGATCGCCTTTGTCTCCACGGTTAATCTAGACAGTTGGTGCTTCCATGGCACACTTTGCGCAATCGGCCATTCGTTATCTTGAATTGCGCTGCCCGTCTGTCTGATGCTTGAGTTCTCGTCTGAGTTGCCGCATGAGTGTTCGCCGAAGTAATGCGCTCGACCTACGTCTCCTTACGGGGCGGTCCTCTGCGCGTCGACGAATTCTGCTGATGCCGGAAACGCTCGAGCATCGTCAACTGCTCGCCGCCGTGCCCTTTGGCGCCACCGTCGACGACACGGCCGAGTTCATGCTGGGGGACGTCTTAGTCACCGTCGTGCTGATGGAGTCTGACGGCAGCATTGATGCGGATCAGGAAGACTGGACTGCTGGTGAGATCAATCGCGTCAAGTCGCGAGTCCAGGAAGGCATGCAGTGGTGGTCCGATACGTTGGAGCTGCAAAATTCCGTACACGAATTGAATTTCAGCTACGATTGGACCTACGCCGATCAACCGGTGGCGACGGGATACGAGCCAATCGCACGCCCCTCCGATGATTTTACGCTCTGGATTGATGACTTCTTTGCCGCCGCCAACGCGCCGGAAGGAACCGACTTCAGCGAACGCATTCGCGCATTTAACGATCGCCAACGCGTCGCACACCAGACCCACTGGGCCTTCACAATCTTTGTCGTCGATGCAGCGAATGATCCTGACAATCGCTTTGCCAATGGCGGTACGTTCAGTCAGTCGTTCGCTTATTCGGGCGGCCGGTTCTTCGTGACAACTTCTGAGCGACCAGCGAGTTCTTACACTCACGAAACCGGACATATGTTTTGGGCCGTCGATGAGTACGCTGGTGGCAAACCGTATACGGCTCGCCGCGGTTATTACAACTCACAAAACACGAACGCGACAGATGGTAACCCCGATCCGTCGTCTCGAGTGACCAGCATTATGGATTCGCACGAGATTGCCTTCGGGACGCACGCCATTTCCACGTCCGCGATGGAAATGATCGGTTGGAAAGATTCCGATCACGATGGCATCTTCGATGTGCTGGATGTCCCGCACATACTGGCAGGTGGTGGAACGTATGATGCCGCTGCCGGCGACTACACATTCGATGGGCTTGTACAAGTCGGCCTGCTGACGAACCTGAACTCGAGCGGCACGCACCACGATATCTCCATCAACCGAGTCGACGTGGTGCAAGTTCGCTTCAATGGCGCGGAGTGGATCAACGTCGCT
>JAGQPK010000599.1 GCA_020426755.1 Planctomycetales bacterium | reverse complement strand
GGCGGATTTGGCCGCTGCCTTCCGCCGGGACTGCGGCTTGGACAACGACGCGGCAACCGGATTGTCAGCTTTACGTTTCTTAGCGGAACTTCGCTCGGCACCCTGCCCCACGGCGCGCTGCGCGGTCTCCTTGCCTCCGCTCGCCCGGCTCCCCGTGGACTGCTGGGGGGCGCGGCGGCTGGTAGGAGCCGGAGCAGAGGCAGTTGCTTGCTTGGTTCGTGTCTTGCGTTTCATCAATTCGACAACCTTCACATCAGCCGCGTCTTAGCAGGACGCTGCCCCGCCAGCAATTCTGCTCGGAGGCTGCTCTGACGATGCCATGGCAGCGGTTTCTTGGCGGGGAAGTCGCGAGTAAGATGAAGCTTGAGCGTCGTTTATTTTACCGGTCGTAGTCTACGAGTCAGAACACATGCAATCGCTGTTGGATGCGTTTCCAGAGAATCTCACGTCCTGGTTGGCTGAGCAAGCCCAGCCCGCCTTCCGCGGTTCTCAGATTCAGCGATGGCTGTTCCAGGGCCGCGCCGACTCATTTGATCAGATGTCGGACCTACCGGCAAACCTGCGCGACCGTCTGCAGGAGCAGTTCCAGATCTGGTCGACCGACATTGCACTCCACCAGCAATCGGCCGATGGTACGGAAAAACTATTGCTCCGATTGGCCGATGGGCAGACGATTGAATGCGTGCTGTTGCGCGATGGACAACGACGCACCATCTGTATCAGCTCACAAGTCGGCTGCGCGATGGGCTGCGTCTTTTGTGCTAGCGGGCTGGATGGCGTGAAGCGGAATCTGACGAGTGGCGAGATATTGGAGCAGATGCTGAAGCTGCAGCGCCTGTTAGCACCGGGCGAGCGATTGAGTCACATCGTCGTGATGGGAATGGGCGAGCCGCTCGCGAATCTCGACCGACTGCTCCCAGCCCTCGATTGGGCGCACCGCCGCGACGGGCTCGGCATCAGTGCCCGGCGGATTACGATTTCGACCGTTGGCCTGCCGCCCGCCTTGGATCGACTCAGCCGCCTGGAGATCCCCTACCATTTGGCGGTTTCACTGCATGCTCCGAATGACGATTTGCGGAATCAACTGGTGCCCGTCAATCGCGGCATTGGCATTGCGGCGATTTTGGCGGCAGCCGATCGCTATTTCCAGGTATCCGGTCGGCGGCTAACCTTCGAGTATGTGCTGTTGGGGCAAGTGAACGATCAGGTCGACCACGCGCGCCAGCTGGCCGCGTTGTTGCGCGGCCAGAACGCATTGCTGAATGTCATCCCCTACAACCCCGTAGCGGGGCTGCCCTACGAGACACCGAGCGCCGCCGACCAGCGAGCCTTCTGCGCCGTGCTGACCCGCGCCGGCATCCAGGTTCAGATTCGCGAGCGCAAGGGCGATGAAATCGATGCGGCGTGCGGACAGCTGCGTCGAAAACAGCTGATTGGTTCGTAGGATTGGCGACACTTTTCGCGACGAGCGGGGTTAACGTTTTTCAGTCGAGAACTTTCCCAAAGGTGCAGCACCTTGGCAACGAGTGACGTAGCGGCGACATCCGAGTATGCGGCGATTGATCCCGACGCTCAACTGATGCTGCGCGTCCGCGCCGACGATGCGGAGGCATTTGAGGAACTAGTGCGACGGTATCAGAACCGCCTCTTGGCGATTTTCCAGAACATGCTGGGGAGTCGCGAACAGGCAGAGGACTTGGTGCAGGAAGTATTTCTCCGAATCTTTCGCGCACGACAGAGCTATACGCCGGACGCAAAGTTCTCCACTTGGTTATTCACGATCGCCCATAACGTCGCCAAGAACGCCAAACGAACGAAAGCGCGTCGGCGCGAAGTGTCGGTCGCAGGAGAGGATAGCGGTCCGATGTCGGCCAATCCGCTAGAGCAAATGGCACAGGCCGCCAGCGGGCAGATGCCGACCCGGCAATTGGACCACTTGGAACGGGCGGAGATGGTCAAGTTGGCAATGGAGACATTAAACGAACGACAACGATTGGCGGTACTTTTATCGAAGTTTGAAGGGATGAGCTACGCGGACATCGGCGCTGCCATGGGCCTGTCCACTCCCGCCATTAAGTCGTTACTCACCCGCGCTCGCAGTAACCTGCGTGTCGTGCTGGAACCTTACATGCACCAAGGCTCCCGGCTTTCGTCGGCTGCTGACATCGATTCGACGGATGAAGATCCATGACCGGCTCAACCAACCCCATCACCTCAAACGATCAGGAACTGCTGGTCGCCTACCTGGACGGTGAATTGTCGCCAACGGAATCAGCCGCCGTCGAACAGCGTTTGAGCACAGACGACGAGTTTCGCAAGCTGCTGCGCGGACTGCAGGAAGCCTGGGATCTGTTGGATGACCTGCCGCATCCCACGGTTGGCGACGGCTTCACCAAAACGACAGTCGAGATGGTTGCGGTACGGCTCAGTGAAGATACCGACCGCGCAGTCGTCAAAGCCCAGCAACGCGGACGTTGGCGCGTGATCGCGACAATCCTGGCGACGGCGGCCGGATTAATCGCAGGTTTCTTGGTCATGCGTCATCAACAGCAGGCTGACGACCGCGCACTGTTGACCGACTTGCCGGTCATTGAACGAGTCGACCAGTATACGCAGGTTGACGATATCCAGTTTCTCGAGTCTCTGGCAAACTCAGAATTGTTCGTGGACAACTTCGAGGTAGAGGTTTCTGATGACGAACGTTAGTTGCTGCCGTTCCCTGCGAACATGGACTGGGCGAATTGCGATAATGGCCACCGTCGCGCTGGGACTTGCGCACCTGAATGCACAACGCGTTGATTCACAGACGCCCAACGGCGACGCCCCCCCGACTGTCGCTGCCCAACCGGCAACGGAATCGACAATCGCCGCGCCAGTCCGTAGCGACGAACTCACGCTCGACCAACGTCGCGATCGCGTCGAAGCCATGTCCGTGGAGGAGAAAGCCAAACTGCTGGCGAAGAAGAAGCGTTTCGAGCAACTGCCGACGGACGAACAGTCACGCATCCGCGCAATGCATGCGGCAATCGTCGATCATCCCAATCGTGAACAGCTCGAACAGGTGCTGGAAAACTACACAACGTGGCTTGCCAAGTTGACACCCAACGATCGACTTGATGTGAAGAGTCATGAGCAAACCGACGCGAAGCTGGCCTTAATCAAAGATCTGCGTTCGAAGGAAGAAGATCGCCGCTTGGCCCGCGTCGGCTTGACGGTCGGTGATGCCAAAACCACGTGGGATTGGTTCGTGCGGATGCTGAAGACGCATCGCCAGGACATCATTTCCGGAACGCAGGGCGATCCTAATCGTGACCAATTCATCGAGGGCTTTGTTTGCAGCAGTCCCCGCGCCATGAACGTCTTTGTGGACGTGCTGACGAAAGCAGAAACAGACGACCTGCTCCAGCGACTGTCTCCCACGGCCGTTGATCGCTACCAAGTTAAAGATCAGGATCGCTCGAAGCTAATATCCGACTGGATTCATGAGAGCGCTCGCAATCAGTTCGCTCAATTCACTCAATTCAGCGAACAGCAAATCAAGCGGATGTTGAGTCGCCTACCCAAGGAGGAGCAAGATCGATACCTGGCAATGCCGCGTCAACAGATTATCGCCGAATTGCAGCGTCGCTCGCAGTTCAATCGCATGCGTTCGCCGCGCGGCGGTGGTGGCCCGTGGGGTCGCCGTCCGAATGGTCGACCCGGTGGCGACTTCGGCAATGGACGTGGCGGCGGCGGCTTTGGCAATGGACGTGGTGGTGGCAACGGTGGCGGACCTGCCGGACCGCGCGAAAGCGGCGGTCCGGGCCGTCCTAGTGGTCGACCACGCGGTGAATTCGGCCCCGGCGGTCCCCCGCCCGGTGAGTTCGGCCCGCCAGGACCACCGCCTGAAATCGACCCAGTAGACGCTTCACAAGATGAGCCATCTGATCCGCCAGCCGCACCCGAGGCCGAAGCGACGAACTCGAACTAGGGCACTGACATCGTTGCTATCACCGCGTCGCGCGCTGTC
>JAGQPK010000598.1 GCA_020426755.1 Planctomycetales bacterium | reverse complement strand
GGAGAGCCGCGCCGCTTCGTGATTGCCGCCGACCGCGTAGACGTAACGGCCCAGCACCGTTTTACGTAGCAGGAGACTCGCCAACAAATACGTGACCGCCATGAGGACGACGGCGTTGGGAATTTCCCACCAGCTTGTCTCACGGCCCAGCCAAACGTAACTGGCAGGTACTTCCGGAATGGAATGGCCGTCCGCCAACAGAAACGCGGCACCGCTGGCTGACATCATCATGGCCAGCGTCACGATGAACGGCGGGATATCCATGCTGATGACCATTAGACCAGAGAAGGCGCCGACGAGACCACACACGATGATGCCGGCTAGCGATCCCAGGCACATTGAGAGAACGCTCGCTTCCGTCCCGCCCCAGCGACGTATCAGCAGCGCTGCCACGACCGATGACAACGCAATCAAGCTGCCGACTGACAAATCGATTCCGCCGGCGATAATCACGAACGTCATGCCGACGGCAATGATGGCGATAACAGAAATTTGGTTGGCGACGTTCAGCAGGTTTTCGCTTTTGAGAAACGTCGGCCACAGATATGGCTGGGGTTTCACAACACGGCACTTGCCCAACTCTGGAAAATCGGTGTCCAACGATTGAAATAGGAACCAGTCGGCAGTGACTTGATTGCCGGCGACCGCGGCCAGTGTCTCCTGGCTTTCTACTAATGCCACAAGTTCTTGTCGAGCATCCTTCGGCGCGCCGTGCACGCGAGTGACCTGCAACCGAGCAGTCTCGAGCTCTGCTTGCAGCACGTCGCCAAACTGACGATCTTCCTGATTGTCGCGCCCCACGATCAACACACGTTGACCCGGTTTCAATTCGTCCGCCAATTGATGGGCCAGACGACGCGCCGCGGCGGGATCCGTGGCCTGTTGCTCCTTGAGCGTCAGGACACTCAAGATGACGCACATGAGCAGTAGTGCTAGAAACGTCCCATACTCAGAGAACCATTGACGAACAATTGTCATTCAATCGGAATCCATGAACCATGCGTCGAGAGCCACGTGTTACGTATTGTCTCTGCGCGACTCGGGCAGCTTGCGGCTGTTGCGAATGCTTCTCGTATCACGCGTAAACGTCAATTAGTAGTTGCTTCGCTGTTGGCAACTTCCTGCGTGTACAATCGCGTGGGAATTAGCTTCTCTGCCGGCAAGTCTTCGCCTTTCGAATGTGCAACGATGGCCCGTACGATCTCAATACCCATTTGATCTGGAAACTGTTCCGGGGTGCCTAACAGCTTGCCTTCACGCACGGCAAGCTTGGCATCGGGTTGGCCATCGAAACCGATCAGCGTAACCTGATCCGCCTTGCCAGCTTTCTCTAGGGCAGCCAACGCGCCGAGTGCTGACGGATCATTGATCGCAAAGATGCCCTGCAAATCAGGGTGGGCCTGCAACATCGTTTCCGTCGCGCTGGCTCCCACTGCTTTCTGGCCACCACCTTCCGGGGTGTCGACGATTTCAATTTTTGCTGGACTTGATTGATTGTGAGCGTCAATCACTTCTTGAAAGCCTTGCACGCGCAGTTGACAGGATTCGGCTTGGCGGAAATGGAGAATACCGATCTTGCCACCCGCTTCACCCAAGGCCTCGATCATGGCTTGCGCCGCTTGACGACCGCCACCCACATTGTCGGATGCAATCTGGCACTCAATCTTGACGTCCGGCAGGTAACAAGGAATATCGACCGTGAACACCGGAATGCCCGCTTCGTTCGCTTCACGAATAATCGGCCCGATTTGGTCCACTTGGCAGGGACTGAGGACAATCGCCGAGACACCGCTGACAATGAAGTCCTTCACTTGATGGCCTTGCTTGACGATATCATCGTCGGCACTCAGCACGGTTACACCGTAGCCGTGCTGCGCCGCTTCGGCCGTCATGTTGTCACCGATGACTTGGAAGAAAGGGTTCTGCAAGTTCAACAGCGACGCACCGATCATGCGCTGTGTTTGCGGTTGAGCCGCGTCACCGGACGCGGCATCACCCGCGGAATTGCTCGACGAATTGCATCCACATAGCAGTAGACTCAACGCGAGCCAGCGCAGTATTGAGCGTCGCAACATGACGGTTTCCTTCTAAACAATCCGAATGGCAGCGGAGAAAGAGAACTGACGAGCATACCCGGTCGACCGACCGCTTGGCAACCATTGACTGCGAGACGCTTGCGGATGCTGGTGTGTCCTGAAGGCGGCGCTCTGCGGTGTGAACCAGATCACCGGCAGACCGAATGGCAGTTCGTCGAGGTAGCGAGATCGAATCAGATGTCGAGATCATCCAGTTGGTCGAGGAGCGTATCGAGCTCGTCTTTGGGCGCCGCCGCGTGTTGCTCTGAACGCTTCTTCATGCCAACACTCGTACCGACAGCATCGCGACCGGCCAGCATCAACTGCTCATCACGTTCACGCGCTGCGATCGAAATCGCATCTTCGTCGGTATCGGGAGCACCAAACAACTTGGAAAGGTCGATCTTCAGGCTGCTGACGGCGACATCTGCGCCGGCGATGGCCGGAGATTTGTGTTGTGGGAAAATAATGGCGTTCTCAGGACAGACGCGACTGCAAGCCGGACAACCCTTGCGACAATTGTCAGGTTGTTCGACGAGGATCGTATCCGCTGCGTCCACGCCGTAAACACCAAACAGGCAGAAGTCGATGCACTCCATGCAGTTCGTGCATCGCGAAAAATCGATCACGGGATACCAGCGACGATCACCCGAGTCTTCAATTCGAGCGGCTTCGCTTGCCGGTCCGATATTGTCGAGGCCAGTGTTGCCGAGGCCTGCGTTGCCGAGCGCGGTGTCGTTGGTCGGTTGGGCGAATCGTTCCGCCGCCGCCGGGCTGGGGGTACCACTGATCCAGCTGCCGAGATCAACCACCTGTGTGTTCGCCTCACGCTGAATTCGCAACACTTCGTCTACATAGTCGCGAGGTTTCAACGTCGTTTGCAGATCGATGCAATAAATACGTCGCTGCGGACGTGGCTGTTGTGAGATGACACGCAGTTCATCGGGCTCGGTCAGGTTCGAATCCGCTGACTCGTCCGACTCGTCGTCATCGGCGGCACTCTTGAGCAACGAAACGCCGAACTGTCCGCGAATCTCATTGCGATCCAATAACCAATGCGCGGCACGCGGATAAAGCCAGCTCAAGACAATCAAGTCGGTGCCGATTCCCTGCAAAGCCATCATGCCGGTGCCGTCCGGCTTCAAGTCATACAGGTGCGGGATGATCGTGACGTCGATCCCGGGCATACCGATCAATTGCGCAACGATCTCCTCCTCCAAATTGCGTTTGGTAGGATTGTTGCTTTGACCTTGAGATAAGACGACGGCAAGACGTTTCATCATTTACTCGTTTAGTTGACCCTTGATCGTTCGCTGCGTAATGTCCCAAACGGCCTGCAGGTGTTCGAGATACGCCGGTGGCGAGAGCAATTCTACTCCCTCGCCCTCGATTTCAAATAACCAACCGTCCGCATATGGCGAAACGTTGATGTAGGACGGATCTTTAAGCAACTTTGGGTTGAAGGTGGTCAAGAAACCAGAGAACGGTGTGTAAAGCGAGCTTTCCGCTTTCTTGCTTTCGATCTCTCCAATCGATTGTTTGGGCAGCAGCGTGGTGCCTTCGTCCACAGTCCAGTCTAGAAAGTAGACGTCTTGGAGCAAACGGACCGCGTAGGCGGAAAAGCCACAGCGGAAGCAGTTGCGTTGCTCCTGCCGCTGTGCCCACATGTGGTTCTTGGCGTAAAGTCGATCGGTGGGGAACTGAGCGGCAAAGTTGCCCATCATGAACACCAGCGGATCGCTCATGTGTAGCGCACGCCTCGATGTTCGGGCTCGAAAAAGACCGGCAGCAATCCGTCGGCTCGTAACAAACCGTCACTCGTCAGTTCGATGCGCTCGGGGTTCAAGACGACGTAGCCATCATCCGCATGCTGTTGCCATTCGGAATGCCAATGTTCCAAAATGTCGACCCCGTACTTTTGCCGAAAGTACTCGACGTCG
>JAGQPK010000597.1 GCA_020426755.1 Planctomycetales bacterium | reverse complement strand
ATCCAGCAGCTTGGCTTGCTGGTCGTAAACTTGCACGCGAACGTTGTTGCGGTCAGCGACGTAAAGTCGACCGAGCGAATCCATGGCAATTGCGTGTGGCAAGCTGAATTGGTCGGGCGCGACTCCCAGATCGCCCCAAGCTTTGACGAAGTTGCCGTTCGCGTCGAAGTGAACGATGCGATTGTTGCCGTATCCATCGGAGACGAACACGTCGCCCTGTCGACTGATCGCCATATCGGTCGGCATGTTGAAGTGAGCTTCGTCACAACCCTTCACGCCGGGAGTTCCCAGTGTTTTCAGGACCTTGCCTTCCGGTGAAAATTTGCGAACGATATGCAAGCCGATGTCGGCGATCCAGATATTGCCATCGTGGTCGATCTTCAGATGATGCGCGAGGCCCACGGTTTCAGCTCCCCACGAGCGTACAAATGAGCCGTCTGGCCGATATACTTGGATCGGTGGCGTTGATCGATTGAAAGTCCAGATCTGATCCTGCGCGTCGACCGCGATGCCTGGCATGGCGGCCCACGTGACACTCTCAGGTCGCGCTGGCCAGGTGGGATCCACTGTGTAGGTGCGCGCCACGTTTGTATGGGGGTACGGCGGTAATTCGCTGACGGTTTCTGGCGGAGGCGCAGGACCAATCGCAACTCGCGCTAGATAGATGCTGGTCTTTTGCTCGTGTGACGAGTAGTAGCTGACCCACAGTTGGTCATCGTGCCAGACTAAACCGGGGTAACTCGTGTCGCCACCGGATGGCAACGCGAGACATTCGGTCATCGTGCCTTGGACTGGATCTAACCACACGAGCGCGGTGTGAACGGTCGGCTGATGTAGGCGGACGGCACCGATCAGGCGGCCGTCAGGCAGCAGTAGCATGTGAGGTCCACCGATGCGTTGTCCTAGATCCTTCCACTCCCAACGCGTGTATGGAGCTTCGGCGAATCCGAGCAGGCCGTTCGCTTCGGCGCCGTCACGACGCAACAAGCAGTACGCGGTGCCGTCCGGTGCGAACTGGATGGACGTCTCGTTCGGACTGCGTTCGATATGCAGGTCGTTGATCAGCGTTGTGAACTTCACGCCGTCCTGGCTTCGGTAGAGTCGCACCGTGCGATCCGCCGGCCCGCAACCGTAGCCGATCCCGTAGGCCGTGTCCTGATTCCAGGTCACTCGCCATAGCCAGTAGTCAAGATCGCCGACCGGATGGCGTTCCGACCAATCCGTACCATTGCGAGAAAACCACGTCAGTGTCTGATGAGTATGTTCGGACTTGTCGTGCAGCGCTTCTGCGCCGAGCAGCATCAGTTGTCCGTCGGGGGTAACGGAGATCTTGGCGTCACGCAGATCACCCGTCGTTGACTTGATCAGCGCAGCCGACTGCCACGTTTCTCCATTAGTGGAGGTGATCACGCGCAATGCTCCATCCGGCGCGACGTGCTTTTGCCCCTCGCGAAACACGCAATACCATTGATCGTGATAGCGAATCAGATCGGTAAACGCATTGTGCGGGGCGGCATCCCAAATCTTCTTTACCGAGACCAGTTTCACTTCACCACCGCTAGTGGCGGCACAAGTGTTATGGATGCCTGTCACGAAAATGTTGATAACCAGCGCCAGTAGAGTGACGGCGCCAATGGATAGGCTGTTTCCGATCATGACTTTCCTCTCGCGAATCCTGGCGGACTTCATTTTGGGGCAGTGTGGATGATCTGCACGTACTTGACGAAACCGCCGGCTTGTTCGCGCAGTCGTTGGGAAAGATCATCGTTCGCCAATTTGCCGTTGACGAATTGTCGAAAGCTGTCGCCGATGAAGAGCCGACGCGGATAGAGATGGGCGTTTCGATAGCCGGCGACCTGTTGGAAATGTTCGACCGCACGTAAGCTCATGAATTGTCCCGCGGCCAAGCCGATGAAGGCGCACGGCCGGCTGTCGAAGCCCTGTGGGTAAGGCAGCATATCGACGAACAACTTGAGAATGCCCGGGTAGCTGCCGTTGTACTCAGGTACAATAAACACTACGCCGTCGGCGTTGAGAAATCGTTCCACCAGTGCGCGGACGTTTGCCGCCTGCTCCTTGTATGCGCTGGGCGCCAGAATCTCGGCGGGCAATTCCGCCATATCTAGCAGGTCGACGGATTGCTGCAACTCGCGATAGCTTTCGGCCACTTCCGCTGCCAGCAGACGAGAGAGGGCTCCTTCCCGATTGGTGCCGCAAACAACGACGATGTGCATTCTCTTTCTCCTCCAGGAAACCTCAGGCGAACTTGGGGTGCACCGGCAAGGGTGTACTGTGAATGTGGATCGTAGCAGGGCTGCATCTGCCACTCAACCGTTGAGGACCGCTTCTGTTGAGCTTGTTGCCGCGCAGTGAGGTTGCTGCGAGGTTACTGGGCGGTACTGGGCTGGCTCGCCGTACCGGAATTGGCGCTCAACGGTAATTGACCCCGCGATCGGTTCGACTTAGCCTGTGATCCGGAGCCGGTTCGCCGGGCACAAGTATGAATCAAGCTGACAACACCGTATCAACTGACGTCCGCGTATGGCGAGTCGAGCGGGCGACGTTGCTAGATCGTGCCTGGATTGTTGCGCTGCGCTGTGCCTACCGACTAATGCGCGGTTACTGGTTTATCGCGCGTCCCAGAACGTACGGCGCCTATGTGGCGATTTGGTGGGACGAACGACTGTTGTTAATTCGCAACTCCTACAAGCGGGAACAGACGTTTCCTGCAGGCGGCGCCAAGCGGCAGGAGAATCTGCGCGAGACGGCACGACGCGAAGTGCGCGAAGAGATTGGCATCGAACTGGCCGACGATCAACTCCAGTCGGCCGGTATGTTTCTTAGCTTGGCGGAGCACAAGTTTGACTATTGCGAGGTGTTCGAAGTACGGCTGGATAAATGTCCTGACATCCGCCTTGACGGTCGTGAAGTGGTCGAGGCAGAGTTTGTTGCCGTCAATTCGCTGCTCACTCGGAAACTAACACGCATCGTGCAGCTCTATCTGCAAGAGTGTCACCGCGGCGAGGTTGATGATCAGGGATTCGCTGAAAACGCGAACTAAGATTCTCTAGCCATTCACCCTGACTTGTTGCGCCCTGGTCCACTGCTTCCGTACATGGATTCTTTCGATCTTTCACCTAAGTGGAGTGTGATTGACACCGCTGACGTTCAGCGTGCGTTGTTGTGCACGTTTGACGTGAGTCCGCAATGGATCATGGTGATAAATCGCGACGGTAGCTTGGCGTACGCTAATCCGTCACTAGCCGAGGCGTTTGGTTTTACGCCGGAGGAACTGCTGGATCGAAAGCATTTTGCTAACATCCTTTCCGATCCAACGGAACGATGTGTGACGGAGCTTTGGCGGCAAGTCAGCAATCACGGCAAATGTGAGTGGCAAGGTGAGTTGCGGCATCGGAATGGCAGTCGACTCAACTGTCACTTCTCCGGCAGTACCTGTCATCTGTGGGGCGCTGTCACACTGCTGTGCTTTGTCGGTCAGGTCGATAGCGACGCGGCCGCCATCCTGGAGAATTCGCTCAACGAAATTACCATCTTTGACGCGGAAACGTGGCAGATTCTCCACGCCAACAAGGGGGCCTGCCAGCAACTCGGTTATCGGCCCATCGACCTGACGCGCATGACACGCGTCGACTTGCTGCCTGATTTTACTCGTGACGAATTCGGTTGGGTGCTCAATTCGCTTGACGATGGAGCGACACCGTCAATTCGCATTGAAACGTACCAGCAACGGCAAAACGGTTCGCTCTATCCGGTCGAGTTGCATTTGCAGCGTTCTCGGTTCGGAGGACGCGACGCCTACGTGTCGATCACTCTGGACATTTCCGAACGCCGCGCTGCTCAGGACGCCCTGGCTGCCGTTAACCGCCGACTCCAGGCGGTGCTTGATGCTGCGTCCGAGATTGCGATCATCGCGCTGGATCCTAATGGCACGATATCGCTCTTCAACCGGGGAGCCGAAAAGTTGCTCGGCTATTCGGCTGGTGAGGTTGTAGGGAA
>JAGQPK010000596.1 GCA_020426755.1 Planctomycetales bacterium | reverse complement strand
TTCGGCCGCCTGCCGCGCTGCAGGTCTATTGCGAACACGGGGTGGCGTTCGTCGACTTGCCGACGACGCTGATTTGGTTCGACGAGGCCGGACGCCACATGGAGTCGCTCGAAACAGAACGCCCCGTCGGCGAACAGTTGCTCGCGCTGTTCTATCGTGCAGTGACCAGCTTGGTTCGCCGTACGAATGAACTGGAAGATGCCTACTGCGCGCTGTCGATTGTCTTGGGTGCGGAACAAAGTGTCCGCGACGGCCGCCGCGTGAATTTCGATTTCTAGGACGATGTTCGCCGCAACGCGCAAGCGTCGGTTCGTCCCGCCACGCTGGGGACTGCGTTGCGCGAGACGGAGTACGAATACCGTTCCACTGAGTACGAGTACGATGTTTTTACACTGACTTTCTCATTTGTACGCGTACTCCTACTCGTACTCCTACTCGTACTCGTCTGTCCGACTCGCCGAACGCGATCGACGTTGTCGCTGGGTGTTGCCTATCGCGTGTTAAAGTACGAGTACCGTTTCACTGAGTGCGAGTGCGAGTGCGAGTACTAGTGCGAGTGCGCTGTTTTGCCTCCCGCTCGCGGGCTTGCGACTTTGATTGACGAGTATGCGACAATGCTGACGTCGCCAAGCAATTGCTGCCCGCGAAGCTCTTGGTGCTTTCTTGCCCGGACCGGTGGATCAACATTGTGATGATCATCATGGACGAACAACGACACGTAACAAGTGGTTTTTCTCTCGTCGAACTCTGTATCACCTTGGCAATCCTGGCGACGTTGCTCGCCCTGATTCTGCCCGCGGTGCAGGCGAGTCGTGAGGCGGCGCGACGTCTGATTTGCCAATCGAAATTGCGTAGTTGGGCGTTAGCGACCCAAGCGTTTGTAGCGGTGCGCGAGTTCTTCCCGCCGGCGGCGACGATGCGCGTGGGGGAAGCGCCGGATCGTCGCGTCGAACCCGCGCGGCATAGTCTGTTCGCTCATCTGCTGCCGTACTGCGACGAGGTGACGCTGGCTGGGCGGATCGATCTGACTCGCGACTGGAACGATTCCGCGAATGATACGTGGACACATCAGAACTTGGCCTCGCTATTTCTTTGCCCGTCCGCACCCGGTGGTCGGCACACCAAGCATCCGAGCGACTATACGACCGTGGTGCGTGTCGATCCAACGACGCAGTTCGGGCTGGGCGAACTTTTACGCGCCGAGCGAATTCGCAACCGGAGCGGACATAATGCACCCAACTGGGGAAATCGGCTCGCGGTGTGGGACGGATTGTTGCTCGTTGATGAAGTGGATTATGTCCGTAAGCGATCGTCGCGACGGACGCGGCGACCAACCGACGTGAAGGATGGGTTAAGCCGTACCGTGCTGCTGATCGAGAACGCCGGCAAGCCGGTTTGCTATCGGTACGGCCGGCCTGCTGACTGCCAAATCACACGTTTCCGGTGGGCCAGTCCCACCATCTGGATGACGCTCAACGACTGGTGCGGCGAAGACCAGTTGCTCAACTGCCATAACAACTCACAACCATACGGCTTTCATCCGGGCGGGCTAAATTGTGTGTTCGCAGACGGCTCGACGCGGTTCTTGTCCGCTGGAGTAGAAGCCGATCAGTTCGTCTCGGCGATCACGGCCGCAGCGAGTGACTAGTACTTTGTCACGGCCACATGGTAGGGCGGTACGCAGCGAGTTTACCGCCACGCGTCCGCGTCGGTCATAGCAGCGCAAAAGGTGGCGAACACGTCGTGAACTGAAAACCAAGGGCTGGCGATGTACGAGCGGCCTGCAAGGTGAGGAGCTGCCGTGAGCAGTTTCTGGAGCACTAGGAGCGGGCCGTGGCGTGGGGTACGATAGACACGTTAACTTGATGCTGCCATATGGACAGTTACAGCTCAGTTTGTCGTTCGCCGTAACGCGTTAGCGTCGGCTTTCGTGGCGCAAAGGGGAGATATCACGTGGCGGATCGCATCTTCAACCTACGACTCAATCAACGCTGGCTGCGCGGCATCGTGCTGTTCCTCTGTTGTTTAGCGACAGGGTATGTGTTTGCCTGCAACATCCCGGTGTTTCGATACGCACTTGAGAATTGGCGCACCGATCCTTACTACGCACTTATCGTATCCCGCGGGCCGCTCAGTGACGATCAGCGGCAGGTTGTTGAGCTCCTTTCCGCAGCATCCACGAACGCCGAACGCCCCGCGAATCTGGCTGTCATCACGATCGATCTCGAAAAGGACGATGCGGCGGCGAAATTGGCCAGCGAGGTGCGGGGTGAACGTGCGCCGGATTGGCTCTGGCAACAATGGAAGGAAAGACTCGAGACGTTGGATGTCACGGAGCCGCAGATGGTCGTGCTCTATCCGCATCAATGGGATCGCGTGGCGTGGCAAGCCGCGCTAAATGAATCATCCGCAAGTAAGTTGATCGACTCGCCGGTCCGACAAGAAATCGCCAATCGATTACTCGCCGGGCAGTCGGCCGTTTGGGTGCTGCTCGAGTCGGGGGACGCAGAACGCGATGATGCGGCCTGGCAGCAGTTGCAGGACGAAGTTGCCAAGTCGACTCAAACGGTCACGCTTCCCGCGCGTGAGTTGATCGAGGCTGAAGCGGAGTATCGTGCGGACATCGAAATTGAATTGCGCGTCGACTTCTCGGCAATTCGCTTGTCGCGAGCGGACGCCGACGAGATTGCTCTGGATGCGATGTTACGAGGCAGTGAAACCGACTTGCGAGGCTTTAGCGATCCGATCGCGATTCCTATTTTTGGACGGGGACGCACCTACTTTGCTCTAGTTGGTAAGGGCATTCGTGGCGAAACGATTGAAGAGAACTGTCAGTTCTTGTGCGGTGCCTGTTCATGTCAGATCAAGAACGAGAATCCAGGTGTGGACCTGTTAATGGCCGTCAATTGGGCGGACAAGATCGGCGGCTCCGCAATGCCGGATATCGTACTGCCCGAGCTGACCGGGATCGGCGCGCTGGACCTTTCCAGTTCGGCGACGGATGACGCCGACAATTCGCCGCTCGAATCGCAAGTGGTCGCTGCTGTGGTGGATCGCTCGTCGCCAGCGAATGAGGTGGCGGACTCTGACGCCGACAACGGTACAGCCAGGCCGGCGATCGATGCCAGTGACACCGAGACGTCACTGCCGACAAATGACTCGGCCGACGTATTGAACGAGACGGAGCCGGCCACGCCACCTGTGTTTGAACGTCGACTGGCATACGGATTGATTGGCGCGATCGGCGTGGCGGTGTTCTTCGTCGTGATGGCGACGTATGCACTGAGACAATAAGCTGCTGATCTGGCCGCAGGGCCTACGATTTCTTCTTGGGGACGCAGTATGAACGTGTTGCGAATGGTGGTGGCTGAGATCGGCTATCGCAAGCTGAACTTTGCTGTCGCCCTGGCGGCGGTCATTGTTGCCGTCAGTTATGCGGTGTCGTCTCTCGGTTCGATCAAGGCCCACCAGGTACGCACCGAAGTCCGTGTGGCCGCGTTAGATGATGAGATTCGCAAAATCGCGGTCGGCATGGGGTTCAATATTAACGTGTTGCCGGCCGAGCAAAACTTGAGCGACTTTTACGCGCAGGATTTCGCGGAAAAGACGATGCCGGAGGACTATGTGCATCGTTTGGCCGAGAGTCCGCTGATCAAGTCAGTGCGGCACTTGCGGCCAGCTCTAATTCGCAAGTTGGAATGGCCCGAATTCAACCGTCAGGTTGTGCTGGTCGGAGTCACCGGCGTCGTTCCGTTGACTCACCTTTCGAATCCCAAGAAGCCACTTGCTGATCCGGTCCCACCGGGTTCGCTGATTGTGGGCGGTGTGCTGGCCGATCAACTGGACTTGAAGCTTGACCAGGAAGTGTCACTCCAAGGACATACGCTCCGAATCGCGAAGATTCAGGAGAAACGTGGATCGAAGGATGATATCTCGATTTGGGTCGATCTGAAGCTTGCGCAGGAGTTGCTTGGCCTGCCCGGTCGAATCAATCTGATTCAGGCGCTCGAATGTAATTGTGCTTCGAT
>JAGQPK010000595.1 GCA_020426755.1 Planctomycetales bacterium | reverse complement strand
AACGGGGAAATCTCGTCCGAGGAAATCGATGGCGCAGTAGCGGCACTGAAGAAACTGGATAAGAACACTGATGGCAAGCTGACCTTCGATGAACTTCGACCGGAGATGGGCGAAGGCGGCCCGCGTGGTTTTGGCGGACCAGGGGGACCGGGTGGCTTTGGTGGCCCGGGTGGACCTGACGGCGGCCCGGGCTTTGGTGGGGCAGGCGCCGCCATGGTCGAGCGTCTCATGGAATTCGACAAGAACGGCGATGGCAAGCTGGCGAAGGATGAACTGCCGACTCGTCTGCAGACCATGTTCGGCACGGCAGACAAGGATGGCGACGAATTCCTCTCGAAAGAGGAGCTGACGGCATTCGCCGAACTGCGCGCGAACCGCGGTGGTGGCGGTGGTCGACGTGGCGGTGGTCCAAACGGAGAGGGCGGTCCTCGTCGTGATCGTCGGGGTCCCGGCAACGACGTGCTGTAAAGAATCTGATCACTTGCTGGAAGGAACTCCTAGGAATGGAACGATGCGGTGCCTTTGGACTGAGGCTGTTTTGGGCGATTGTTTGCTTCGGATGCTGCACAACATGGCTCGAGATCTCGTTTGGTCAGACGACTCAGCTAGCCGATTCCACGTCGACGTCCATGTCGACGGCGAATCGACTCTATACGATGCAACTCGAACATGTTCTGGGCACCTCAGGCGAACTGCAGGTGCACGCGCCTGACAACGAAATTGCCGAGCAGGTCGAGCGCCGCGTCATGGAAGAAATCGAGCGACTGGCTGCGATCTACAGTCAGTACGACTCTGCCAGTGAATTGCGCCAATGGCTCGCTTCAACCGGCCAGCCAAGCATGGTCTCGCCGGAATTGCGTGACCTGCTGAGACAGTCGGAGCGCTGGATTGCCGCAAGTCGCGGTGCTTTTCATCCAGCCGTCGCTGAACTGACTGCGGTGTGGCAAGCGGCGGCCGAGCGGCAGGAACCGCCTACCGAACGTCAGCTCGAACACGCCGTCAGCTTGTGTCGCACGGTCTCTTGGCAGTGGTCGAGTGACGGACGAGTGTCACGTCTGAGCGACGTCAATTTGGATTTCAACGCGCTGGCCAAGGGCGTCATCATTGATCGGGCGGTAGAACGTGTCCGCGGTGAATTTCCTGCCGTATCAAGTTTGTTGCTTAACATCGGCGGCGATCTGCGCGTGATCGGGACACATGCCAAAACGGTTGCTATCGCCGATCCGCACGCCGATGCGGAAAACGACGCACCGCTGGCCTACTTGCAGCTAGTTGACCGGGCCATGGCCACCAGTGGTAACTATCGACGCGGTGTTCAGATCGGCGGTCAGTCCTACTCGCACATCCTAAATCCACAAACCGGCCAACCGTGTGACCACTTGGTGTCCGCCACGGTACTGGCTCGTGAAGCTGCTACGGCCGATGTGTTGGCAACGATCTTGAGTGTCTTGTCGATCGATGATGGGTTGGAGCTGGCGGGTTCCTTGTCGGACGTGGACTGCTTGCTGGTCGACTCGACGGGCAAACAATACGCAAGTGCCAAGTGGCATCGATATGAAGTTGCGAAAACGTTGGCTGGACGTCCTGCGGTACGGACCGTTCAAGTCGCCGCCGCTAATGGTGGCGCGCAATCGAATGACGATCGTGTGGCAGTGAAGGATGCTTTTCCGGTTGGTCAAGAGTTGTTGATCGAGCTCGAATTGAATCGACCGGACGGAGGACGCGGTTACCGTCGACCGTACGTCGCCGTGTGGGTCGAAGACGAGAAGGGCTTTCCAGTACGCACCATTGCACTCTGGTTGCAGACAACCGGGCCGGGACCTCGCTGGCACCGTGATTTGCGCCGCTGGTATCGCGGTGATGAGATGCGGCTACTGGTCGATGATACGGATCTAATTGACACTATCTCGTCAGCAACACGACCGGCCGGCAAGTACAAACTTGTCTGGGACGGGTTGGATGATCTCGAGCAGCCGCTCGCCGCCGGCAAGTACACGCTGTTCTTAGAAGCCGCGCGAGAACACGGTACCTATCAGTTGATTCGTTATCCGTTCGAATTGAATGGGAAACCGTTCGGGAAGTCACTGGACGGAAACGTGGAAATCAAGACCGCGTCACTCAAGTTTCGCCCGGCAACCAAACAGCCCGCGAAGTAGGTCGCCAGAGCAAGCGGAACAGCGATGAGTGTCAGTTCACTGCCTAGTCACGCGGTCGACGCACCGCACGTTAAACCGGTATCTCGCCGTTCCTTTGCCTTTTGGATGCGGTGGCTGCACATCTATCTTTCGATGTTGGGGCTAGTCGCGCTGTTGTTTTTCAGCGTCACCGGCATCACGCTCAATCACCCCGATTGGTTTCTAGGTTACGCTGAACTGAGTCGCAGCGAGACAGGTCAGCTTGAAGCAGCGTGGCTCGCACCGGACACCGACGTCGATAAACTGGCCATCGTCGAGTTCCTTCGTCAACAACATGGCATTCACGGCGCGCTGGCTGAATTCAACGTCGACGAACTGCAATGCATGGTGACGTTCAAGGGGCCTGGCTACTCGGCCGATACGTTCGTCGATCGTGAGACTGGCAAATACGATCTGACGCTAGTCGAACTGGGTTGGGTCGCCGTCATCAATGATTTGCACAAAGGGCGAGACTCCGGAGCCGCCTGGAAATGGTTGATCGACGTGATTGCCATCCTCTGCTGCGTCCTGTCAATCACGGGCCTAGTGCTCCTGTTCTACATCAAACGCCGTCGCGTTTCCGGATCCGTCGTCGGCATCCTGGGCGGAGCTGCGTTGCTGGTGATCTACTGGATCTGGGTGCCGTGAGATAGATCTCGAATGATGAATGTTGAATTCTGAATTTTGAAGTGCAAAACCGCTCGTCTCCGGCTTGCTTGCTATTTGCCCAACCTCTGTAGTTGCCGTAGGCGTCAAAGTGAGCAACCCCAAATGCGGTTCATTCTCGGCACACTCATGCACTTCAAGATTCAATATCCATTATTCGAAATTCGAAATTCAACATTCCAAACCGCTCCTCTCCTGCGGCTGGCGAAATCGCAAACTTGCGTTGCGCCGGATTCAAAGTTTCGTCCCTATTGCTTAACCCGGGCGTTACTCAACCGGCGGAAATTCGACCAAGGTAGCAGCGGCGCGAGATTGGTCGTGCCGGATTGAAGCGGAACGACACACGGGTATTTGCACACACGAGGAGTTTAGACATGCGACATGGTTTCTTCGCACGCTTACTAGGACGTCGCACGCGTTCGCGCAAACCGTCATTGGCTCGAGTGTTTGCCAAAGGACGCATGATCGAGGGGCTAGAACGGCGATCCATGCTGGCCGCGGACCTGGGCTGGGTCCCGGGCGACAGCGACCTGAATGGCGTTTTTGATTCGAGTGACATCGTCCACGTTTTCCAAGCCGGCAAATTCGAGAACGGTGAATCGGCGTCCTGGCAGGAAGGTGATTGGAATCAAGACGGTCACTTCACCACATCGGACATTGTTTATGCGTTTACGTCCGCTACCTATGGCGGGTTGCGGATGGCGGCAGCAACCACGGATTCCACAACCACGGATGACACAACCACGGATGACACAACCACGGATGACACAACCACGGATGACACGGATGACACGGATGATGCAATGACCACGGATTCCACGGCCACGGATTCCACGGCCACGGATTCCACGGATGACACGGATTCCACGGATGACACGGATGATGCGATGACCACGGATTCCACAACCACGGATGACACGGATGACACGGATGATGCGATGACCACGGATTCCACGGATGGCGGAACTTCGACGGATGACGGAACGACCACGGATGGTGATGATGATTGCTTGCTAGATGGGGCGCATGGTGGACGTGGTTTAGGGGAACGTGGACATGGCCATCATCTCGGCATGGGCCGCGGGGCACGTTTGGAAAATGTGGTGCAGCACTTGAGCGATTTGATCGCCAACGGCGACGACCTGCCGGGTAGTCTCACCACCGAAGAGGCGCAGGCAATTGTGGATGGTCTGCCGGCTG
>JAGQPK010000594.1 GCA_020426755.1 Planctomycetales bacterium | reverse complement strand
GTGCCGATGTTTTTGGTGTGGTCCGTCATGTCCCTGGGCGCCGCTAAGGTGATGATCGGAATCTCGCGTGAAAAGCCCGTGATGTTCCTAGTGATGATCCTCGGGTTTGCCTTCTTCGGTTCCCTTTCGTTCCTGAAGGTGCCACGACGCACGAAGCTCGGCGATCGTTTGCTGGAGTCCTACAAATCGCGTTTCGCGGACACTCGTCAAGCAATTGAATCATCTACTGTGTTGCCGGTGGAAGCGGCGATGTGCGCAGCCGTCTTTGGTTGCGGCGCCTTGAGCGCCTTTCAGCATCTGAGTATCTACAACACGTGGAAGAGTATGCCGATCAGTACCGGCAGTGCGGCCACGAGCGGCTGCAGCAGCGGTTGTAGTAGTGGCTGCAGTAGCGGCTGTGGCGGTGGCTGCGGTGGCGGCTGCGGAGGATGCGGCGGCGATTAGATGAGCGTTTAGCTGCCACGCTCGATTGTCGACCCGACGACGCAGATGGCGGGGGCTGACGAGTTGGATTCAAACTGCCTAGAATGGATCTAACTGGATTTCTCGCTCGCCTTCCCATCCGACACCGACGGTGTGCCAGCTTGGTCGCACCAGTTGTCGCTCACCCTCTCGCAACTGCAGGTCGCCGTATGCCGATCAACTCGCGCTCAGGTCGTATCAACAGTTCCTATGTCACGTTGGTCGGCGCCGTGGGATTGCTGGCAATTCTCGGCTTCATGCTGCGCCAGCTCGCGTCGCCCCCGACATCGCTTTCAAACAGAAATGACACGGTTGCGTCAACGTCAGACGAATCGAACAAAGAGGACATCGCGGATTCGAACGCTGACCGTGGAGTTCACGAGCTTCTGCTGCACTGCGCGGCCGGCACTCGCGCACCGATTGAAAAAGTTGTTGCTGCTTATCGAGAAGATTATGGCGTTGCCGTGCAGCTCAACTATGGCGGCTCGAATACTCTGTTGAGTCAGATTGAAGTGTCGCACACCGGCGACTTGTTCTTGAGTGCGGACGAGAGTTACACCGACGCGGCTGTTGAACGAGGCTTAGTTCGTGAAGTGCTTCCGTTGGCGACGATTCGTCCCGTCATTGCCGTCAAGCGGGGCAACCCCAAGCAAATTGCGACGTTAAGCGATCTACTTCGCGATGACGTCGTCGTGGCTTTGGGGAATCCCGATCAGGCCGCCATCGGCAAGATGACTCGCGAGCTGCTCACTGCCTCGGGCGATTGGCAGGCGTTGGAATCGCACGTCCGCAAATCGGGCGTGTTCAAACCGACGGTGCCTGAAGTAGCTAACGACATCAAGCTTGGCAGCGCCGATGCCGGCATTGTCTGGAACACGACGGTGGCAATGTACGATGAATTGGCAGCGATCGACGTCGATGAACTTGCCTCCGGCGGGTCACAAGTCACCATCGGCGTGCTCACTTCATCTACGGCGCCGACGGAAGCTTTGCGTTTTGCGCGTTACTTGGCAGCGCGTGACAAAGGATTGGCATACTTGACTGACGCTGGCTACGAAGTCATCGATGGTGACAAGTGGGCCGCCGTCCCGGAGATCACGTTCTATTGCGGCGCCGTTAATCGGCGCGCCGTCGACCAAGTGATCGCGGGCTTCATGCAGCGGGAAGGAGTCCGTGTCAACACGGTATACAATGGCTGTGGCATCTTGACGGCACAGATGCGTACGATCCCGGATCAGAATACTGCCAGTGGTTTTCCCGATACTTACATGGCGTGCGATCGCTTCTATCTGAATTCAGTCGCTGACTGGTTCCAGGACGATATCGACATCTCTGACACCGAAGTCGTGATTGCCGTTCCCAAAGGCAATCCTGGCGACGTTCACGGTTTGAAGGATCTCCTGAAGCCCGGCGTGCGCATCTCTGTCGGGCAACCCGATCAATGTACGATCGGAGTATTGACGCGGCAGTTGTTGGAGAGCGAAGGCATCTACGACGAAGTCATGGAACACGTTGTCACACAAACGGCGTCGTCGGCGATGTTGCTTCCGACGGTCTCAACGGGTTCTGTCGATGCGACGTTTGCCTATCTCACCGACACCAAAGCGGAGGCCGACAAAGTCGACACGATTCGTTTGAACACGGATGCTGCCAAAGCTGTCCAGCCATTCGCGATCGCTCGTAGTAGCGATTTCAAGCAATTGTCACGACGGTTGCTCGCGACGATTAAGGCATCAAGGGCTGCCTTTGAAGATGCGGGCTTTCACTTTCGCTTGCCGGACGTCGAGGCGTCACAACCATGAGCGGGACTGTTGAGGCGACGTCATCGGGGACCGAACCAAAAAACACAGACAAGCCACATCACGTTTCTTCGGATCTGCCGTTCTATGTGGTACTGTGCGTGATCGGCGGCACGTACGTCTTGCTGCTGGCTGGCATGTTGCTGGCCGACGTCGCCTACATGGTGTCTTCGGACTCTGCGGATCTCGTGCCACTCCCACCCGCGATCGAATGGGCCCGCCCCGTTTTGCGCCCGATCTTGCCGATCGTGACTGCATTGAACAAACCTGAAATTCAGTTTTCCATCAAGCTGACGCTCGTGTCATGTTTCTTCACCGCGATCCTGTCAGTACTGGTTGCGATTCCGCTGGGCTACTCCATGTCGCGGTTTCAGTTTCGAGGACGCAGCTTGCTCGATGCGTTTCTGGACATACCCATCGTCCTGCCGCCGCTGGTGGTTGGATTAAGTTTGCTCATCCTGTTCCAGTTTTGGCCGTTTCGGTTGGCGAGCAGGTTCTTTGTCTATCAAGTGCCGGGGGTTGTGTTAGCGCAATTCATGGTCGCGGCGGCGTTTGCAGTACGCACGATGCGCGCCACTTTCGATCAGATTGATACACGACTGGAACAAGTCGCGCTAACGCTAGGCTGCAATCAAGCTCAAGCGTTCATGCTGGTTGTCCTGCCGCGAGCTCGGCAGGGCATGTTGACGGCCGGCACGATGGCGTGGGCGCGGGCACTAGGCGAGTTCGGTCCGTTGTTGATCTTTGCGGGTGCTACGCGCAACAAGACCGAAGTGCTGTCGATGAGCGTATTTCTTGAGTTGAGTATCGGTGACCTAGAGGCAGCCGTTGCCGTCTCGCTAATCATGGTGGCGTCGGCGGTGCTGGTGCTCATCATTACGCGCGTCTGGGGCCAACGAGCCGCGTTTGAATCCGGCGCTACGAATCGTTTTACTGCTCATTGAGCGGCACATCGCGGTACGTCTGGTGACACGTCTTGCATTGCTGGTGGATCGCGCTGAGCGTCGAGTCAATCGTCCGTTGGTGTTGCTCGCGGTTCCCGTCGTCCGTCGCCGGCAACGAGCGAAGTTGATCTTCCAGCTTCTGCGCGAGTGATTCGCTGGCTTGCAACAGCTTTACGAAAGCATTTTGCTGCGATTTCGTTTCCGGCGTCCGCAGCAGTTCCGTATAGTGCTCGCGCAATAAAAGTGCTTCATGCGAAGCGTCTAGGTCTGGATGAGTCGGCAATCTTTGCCACTCGTGCGCCGATAGTTTCTCGAGATGATCGAATGTCTGCTCGATCGCAACCATGGCCTCGGCCATTGGTGGAAGTTGCGCGACTTCGGGGAACGGTGCGGCGAGTTCGTCGAGTAGTGAGCGTTCAAACTTTCTCGCAGTTGACGTTGCTCGGTACAGTCCACGATAGTTAGGATTCGTGCCGGCCACCTTGAGCACCGTCAGGGCCATTTGCGGTTGGAGCAGGCCTGCACCTACACAAGCGACTGAAGCCGCGGCGGGGCTGCGATGTTTGCCGTGGTGACAGTGAATGTAAAACGGCCCTTCGAGTGTGACCAAGGCCTTGGCCAACTCCTTCGCTCGCACGTCCGAAATGCCATCGTAGCCGTGTGGCATGTGAACATAGCGCAAGCCATGACGCTTGGCTGCGTCTACGTCCGGCTTGGCACCATCAACGCTGATGATGGTGCGTACGCCCAGCGAATTGAGCTCGGCGAATGCTGAGTCGCCCTCTGGCAGACCACCGGAAATGACGAGTGGATGGAGTTGCACCGCGTTAGGCAGAA
>JAGQPK010000593.1 GCA_020426755.1 Planctomycetales bacterium | reverse complement strand
CGTGATGCCTATTTTCCGGCGGACTGGGCAGACATCAAGCAACGGATGGCACAACTGGCGACCGAATGCCAGCCGGACCTGGTGCTGACGCATCGCTTGGAGGATCGACATCAGGATCACCGCGTATTGGCGGAGTTGACGTGGAATGCCTTTCGCGATCAAGTCGTGTTGGAGTACGAAATCCCTAAGTTCGAAGGCGATCTCGGCCAGCCGAACCTCTACGTGCCGGTTTCCACAACAAGCGGCCAACGCAAAGTTGAGCTCCTTCATGAGTTCTTCATCACTCAAACCAGCAAAGACTGGTTTACCGATTCAACGTTTCACGCTCTGATGCGTCTGCGGGGGCTGGAATGTCGTGCACCCAGCGGTTTGGCGGAAGCATTCTACGCACGCAAACTGGTCTGGACTCCCTGACGCAGCTCACGTTTAGAGATCTTGCGGCCGATTCCGCTTTGACTCCGTTTGTTCTGGTGCGAATCGCGAAATCGGCGCCAAGTGACGTCGTCTCTCAGCTTGCATGGTGCGGCGCGCCCGCTAGAATCGGCTTGTCGCAAACGGCATGCCGCGCACTGCAGCAGCTTGTGCCGTGACAACTCTAAGATGTCATGCCCCCACACCTGCGAGCGGACGCCTCTCAGACGAAAGTTGCCACATGAACAACGAATCAGCGATTACCCGCTACCTCCGTTCACGTCCCAGCTTGGTATTGGCTCAATACGCGACAGCGACGGCGTTCACGGTTTACTTCTGCATGTACGCCTTTCGCAAGCCGTTTACCGCCGTGTCGTACGAAGGGTATATGTTCGGAACGGGCGACGTCACGCTCAAGACGGCGTTAGCGACGAGCCAAATTCTGGGATATGCCTTGTCAAAAGTGATCGGAATTCGGTTCTGTTCGGAGATCACTCGCGCGCGGCGATTCGCGGCCATCGTCGGTTTGGTAACGTTAGCTGAATTAGCGCTATTGCTGTTCGCCATCCTGCCGCCCAACCTGAAGATCATCGCCATGTTTCTCAACGGCCTGCCACTCGGCATGATCTGGGGACTGGTCGTACTCTACCTGGAGGGGAGAAAGACTTCGGAGCTGCTGCTGGCGGGTCTGAGCTGTTCGTTTATTCTCTCCAGTGGGTTTGTGAAGTCGGCTGGCAGTGCGTTGATGGAACGATTTCAACTGCCCGAGTTCTGGATGCCCGTCGCCACGGGGGCCGCCTTTTATCCGCTCTTTCTGCTCTCGACCTATTTGCTCGATCAGGTGCCGCAGCCTGATGCTGAGGACGTTGCGATGCGCGTCGAACGAAAGACAATGACTCGTACCGACCGCTTTGCGTTTTTTCGTCAATTCGCTTTCGGCATGACGCTCTTGTTAATCGTGTATTTTGTGCTCACGGCCTACCGTGATTTTCGTGACAACTTTGCGGCGGAGATTTTTAAGCAGTTAGGCTATGGCGGCAAGCCCGCAGTGTTTGCCAAAAGTGAGACTTACGTCGCATTCGCGGTCATGGTGCCTATCGCGGCCTTGAATTTCGTTCGCAACAATCGCCGTGGTTTGTTCGGCGCGTTCGCAATCATGTGCACCGGTTGTTTAATGCTAGCGGCAGGCACGTGGGCGTTGGATCGACAGCTCATCTCCGGCCTCACTTGGATGGTTTTAGTCGGGACGGGGGCTTACCTAACGTATGTGCCCTACAACTCCGTGCTATTCGACCGCCTGATCGCCTCGACACGTGCCACGGGGACTGCGGTATTTGCCATTAACTTGGCGGACTCTTTCGGTTACGCAGGATCCATCGGTGTGATGCTGGTGAAAGATGCGACGTTTGGTCGCGTGACGCAGCTCGATTTTCTCCGTTATCTGTCGTACGGCATGGCAGGGCTGGGATTTGTGCTGCTGGTCATTAGTTGCATTTACTTCATGTTGTGGCATACACATCACGACGAATAAGCACTTCCGCGAGCCCGGCTCAGTTCCTGCCGCAAGTGTTTCGCGCTCGGTCACCCGCGCAACGCCCGTCGTTAATTCGACCACCGACTAGGCAGTTGGCGCAGGGTGTCTGGCATCCGGATTCATGAAGCGGATATGAATCCCACGGCATCTATCATCGTTCCCCGTGTCGCCGTCATTTCTCTGTGTCACAGTGGTTTGTCACTGTCATTTTCTGTGATTCCTGGCCGTATTCTCCCCGCCATTCCGGTTAGGTAAGGTGCGGTGAAAAAATGCTTGAAGCGGACGGATGTGAATCGGAGGCAACCAACGGACCGATCGCTTGTATTGTGATAACACCGAAGAACGGCGGCGGGGCGTTCTCGGTCAACCAAGCAATCGTGAAGGAATCCAATCATGGCAAAGGTGCTGGGACGAATCGCTACATTGGCGATCACCTTAACGTCCGTCGTCACCGTCGATGCCGCGTCAGCCCAGACCCCTGGATCGGCGTTGTACTTGCGACAACCGGCGTCCGTCGTTGCTCCAGTGAGCGCGAAGACGGTAGCATTCGCCAACCGAGGTACAGCACCGGTCCACTTGGCTTCGTGCTGCGATCAGGGCGGCTGTGACGCAGGCTGTGCTGCTCCAACTTGCGGGGCGCCAGCTTGTTCGACTTGTGATAGCGGCTGTGCGGCCCCAGGCTGTGACTCTTGTTCGCTGGGCTGCGACTCGTGTGGCGTCGGTTGCGGCAACAGTTGCGGATGTGATAGCGGACTGAGTGGTCTGCTGGGCTCGCTCGAAGGCATTATCAAGCCGAGCGACAACTGCTTCAACTGCTTCTTGAGCCCGATGACGAATCCGACGTTCTTCGAAGATCCTCGGACGCTGACGGAAGCGCGACTCATTTATCTTCACCACAAGGTGCCGTTGACGGCCGGTGGTGGTGACGTGAATCTTGTGGTCGTCCAGTTGCGAGCGGCATTGTCAGATCGGTTGTCGATCATCGCAACCAAGGACGGTTACCTCACCTCAACCAACCCGTTGATCGACGACGGCTTCGCCGACATCAATGCGGGCCTGAAATACAATTTGATTCGCGATCCGCGTCGCCAATTGGTGTACTCGGTCGGTGCAACGTATGAGCTGCCCGTTGGTTCGACGCGCTCGCTGCAAGGCAACGGCGATGGCACGTTCCACTTGTTCGGCACCGGCGGCACTCGCATTGCAGGCTGGAACGCTCTGTTGGCGCATGGTGTGATCATCCCCGTGGACGGTGCAGCCGAGAGTGAATGGGGTTACATCTCCGGTCATCTTTCTCATCGCATCGCCGATACGAACTTGTTCTTCTTGTCGGAAATCAATGCCTACCACTACTGGGATTCCGGTAACGGTGGTCTGGACGGCGTGGAAGGCGGAGACCTGATCAACCTCGGTTCACGTAACGTCGAAGACAATGACATTGTCACGGGCGCCTTCGGTGTGAAGTACAAGCCCCACAATGGCCTCGAAGTTGGCGTGGCGTGGGAGAATCCTCTGACGAAGCGCCGCGATGTCTTGGATAATCGCCTAACGGTCGACGTGATCGTTCGCTATTAAACGAACGCGTCGCGGAGGAGAATGGAAACAAGCGGAAGGGCCGTTGCGGCAACGCAGCGGCCCTTTTTTTGTGCGCAGCGGCGGGTGACCGCATTCATTACGGACGCCGCGTTTTCATGGTGATACGCGCGAAAATCGGTTAAACTGCCCCCTCGGTACTGGTTTCTTCCAACGACGAGAGGGTGCAAGATGTCTGGTGGTGGCGATGTTGTTCGCGAACGAGTCTGTTTAATTCACACGAGCCTGCCGGCACGGTGGCTGGTAATCTGCTGGCTCTGCATTGCGACGTTAACGGCCGCGCACGCCGACGATGTGGTGCCGAATGAGCCTCCCGCTCGCTACTGGCGCGGCAACTTGCACACGCATACACTGTGGAGCGATGGCAACGACTTTCCAGAAATGGTTGCCGAGTGGTACCGGACGCACGATTACAACTTCTTGGCGCTGACGGATCACAATGTCTTGAGTGCCGGGCAGCGTTGGATGGCCCGCAAAGCGATCACGTCGCGCGGTGGTATCGAGGTGAT
>JAGQPK010000592.1 GCA_020426755.1 Planctomycetales bacterium | reverse complement strand
CGGTCGTCCACGATCGCGGGTGTTGCGTTTCTGCGCTGAAAGAGAGATCGATGAGGCGAAACGCGCACATGCGAACGTATGGACAACCGTTCGATTGGCGCGAGTTGCACGTGGTAATTCCCCCTTTCGCACCGCGCGGCTTCATGACAGTTGATAGTCACTGGCGGGACAGGGAATGCGCACGCGGACCTAGACTGACTGCCGGCTAACGCCCAATGGGGCTCCTTGTATTCCAGGGCAACGCCCCAGCCGATTGCCTAGCCCAGTTCGCAGGGTTGGGCCCCCGTAGCGAAGAAGGCCAAAAGGGCCAACGATGAACGGATTCGCGCAAACGATTTATATTACTGCCCAATCACGAAACTAAACTGAGCCCCATTGGGCTATTACCTTCCGTGAAACAACCACTGCCGCGCTGCTTGAAACACATGCTGTACATCTTGGCGATGTAGACGTTCCATGGCGTCACGACCGTTCAGCCAACAGCGTTCGCGCAGAGTAGCTTCCGGCCACTCGGTGGCGACTTCGTCCACACGCATGATCAACACGTCGAGTTCTAGCTTGGCGCCCCATTTTTCATCGGACAGACGGCCGATAACGGGTCCAACGATTTCGCCACGCAGTCCGGCCTCTTCCCAGGCTTCTTTGAGGCCGCTTTCGGGAGGCGTCTCGCCAGGGTCCACGATGCCCTTGGGGAAAATCCAACGTTTCTTTTTGAGCGAAGTGATTAAGCAGAATTCCCAGGCGTCGTTAACGACGCGATATGGAATCACGCACACCTGAGGTATTCGCTGCATGGAGTCGTCGGCACGCTTCGGCATAGAGAATCGTCTGCTCGTTTATTGCTGCTGACCATCCAAAAAGCGTTGGTAGTTGCCGCGCAGTGCGTCGAGGAGCGGCGGCACGTGAGGAGCGGACATGAAGATCCGGCTGGAGACTGCAGCGTTGGGAAAGAACTGCGTAACGAAATCAAAGCAGAACTCGGCGGCCGAGTGACGGATCATGACTCCTTCGGCGAAGTGGCCGGGAAGCTCCTCGTCGTTCAGTTTAATGTTGTCGTAGATCTCTTCAATCGATGGGCGTTGCGCGGGATTGGCCGGTCGCGGCAACTTCATCGGAGGGCCAAACCGCTGCTCGTAGTTCGCCAGGTTTTGCTCAAGGGCCTGGATGAAACGCGGCACGACTGCATGGGGAAGCACGACCCGTCGTACCAAGTGACTTGGCATGCCCATCTGCTGGAGGAAGTCGAGCACAAACACGTGGGGGCCGTTCATCACGATCGTTCCCGTGCTAATCACGCCATGTCCCAACGAACTTGGAACTCGCGCGGTCACGCCCGGGACCTGCACCTGATGGTGTTGCTGGGCATCGCCCTCACCGCCACTGCCTTCCGGCTTCGGATCGTTGTTCGGATTCTCCTCAGCTGGCTCTGACATACCATTCTCTCCGACACCGTTCTGGATTAGTTCGCCACGCCTTACGCGTCACAGCTCGCCCTTGAACTGGGCCGCGTATGTGAAGCTGACGCGCCGGTGGACGCCGTCCGGCGTTCGCAAGCTTAACAAATCAGGACGAGAACGCTAGGCGTTGTTGACTCAACGCTCACGTACGCCACGCTTTAACGCGGTGGGAAACGCCAAGTTTTGGAGTGCGGCCGCGCAGCTGCCGCTTTTAAATGAATCCTGAATATGTCGAGCGGCACCGCCGTAGTGCCGTAGTGCCGCGTTGTCGCATTCATCGCTGTGGCACATGATTATTGCCATCGCTCTTCGTCCTACGTTTGCGGCGTCTGGTTGCTGGACGTTAAGCGGCCGGATGTCAGCGTTATCGCCGCGTCGAGGCCATGTGGATAGCGATAGCTGCGCGATCGCACTCCGCAGATTGGAGTGTGGCCGCGCAGCTGCCGCTTTTGAACGAAACCGGTCTGTCGAGCGGCGGCTCCAACCGAAGCCCGCCGCTTCCTCGAAACCCAGCTTCTCTGCAATCGTTCAGTTCGCTTGACACATATTGCGTGTCGATCGTGCGGAGCCCCCAAACGTCAAGGGGGGTGGACGGGAGTTGGTCAAAATCCGAGATGAAAAAAATCGCAAAATCGTTGCGAACCGACTACAATGCGCGGCAGAGGCCTGCGCCCGTGGGTAATTCACGGGGCGTGGGTGGGACTGCGCATCGCAGCAGGCGACGTGCGATTCCAGCCAACAAGCCGAGGTCACTGAAACTTGGTTCTGCGATATGATTCCGACCCGCGTATGTGCGGATCAGCGTGTCGGATTTCGCGTCAAGTTACAGACGTCGCGCCGGAACACGAACGAGGACCATGGCCGGTAGGTACGGTGTTGAGCGGAGCCTTCGCTTACACTGAGTCCAGATCTTATCAATAGCACCCATACATCCACACGTGAACACAAAGGCTTGCCCGCTGCGGGCAAGACCGTTCGTGTTTGCGTTGGCATTTTCCACTTAGCGGAATCGTTTTCTAGCACGGCGACGAACCAACCACATTGATGACTAACCCGACCGTCGTATCCCCGTTCCGTTGGAGCAGGGACTTCGGGGCGGACCAGCGAATAGGAGTGAAACAAGACAATGGCTCGCATGAACCGGCAACGACGCAAGCTGACGAAGTTGGGGCAACGGATTTCAGGGACGGAAAAGCGATCGACGCTGGCGGCGATCAGTCGACGTGCGCAAGTTGAAACGTTGGAGCCTCGCCAATTATTGGCCGGCGACCCGGTCATCTCCGAATTTCAAGCCATCAACGCCACGGGGCTGCGCGACAACGACGGCGAGTATTCCGACTGGATTGAAATTCGCAATCCAGGCACCACGGCGCAAGATCTGGGCGGTTGGTATCTGACCGATACAAAGAGCAATCTGAAGCTCTGGAAATTCCCGGCAGGTACGAATATTAATGCCGGCGGCCAGATCGTTGTCTTTGCTTCCGGCAAGGACACCGTGTACGACGTCGGCGGTAAAAGCGAATTGCATACAAACTTCAAGCTCGCGGGCGACGGTGAGTTTCTCGCGCTCGTCAAGCCCGATGGCATCGCGACCACATCAAAGTTTGATCCGTATCCAGCGCAGGTCGAAGACCAAAGCTATGGCGTTGCCACACAACGCAAAACGATTGACCTGATCGCTGACAGCGCCGCCGTCAAGGCGCTGGTCCCTCGCAACAGTTCGCTCGGCGAAAGCTGGACGCAGGCTACCTTTGATGACTCGGCGTGGCTCAGCGGTACGCAAGGTGTCGGCTATGAAACTCTATTGCCGGGCTATACGGTCTCGGAACCATTCGACGCCTTGGACACCGATACCTGGACGGTCGACATTCCGAACGGTGGAACGGGTACCGTGGCAATCGACGCCGGTGATTTGGTCATCGACGTGCCGTCCGGTCAACGCGCCACGGGGGACGATCGCGGCATCGCACCGATTGTCTACCGCGCAATGCCCGATCCGCAGCCTGCGGATTTTGAATTGATCACGCAGGTCACCATCGGTGGTTCGAACCGCGGCGTGGCTGGCTTAGTTGTCTACGATAATGCGACGGGCTTGCCTGCGATTACGATGGAATACGCGAGCCGATCCCGTTTTCAGTTGACGGCAAACGGGCAACGCATCGGTTCGCAGACTCTCTCTGCGCAGAACAGCTACTATCTGCGACTGACTCGCAACTCCGAAACTCGCACTTGGACGGGCTACTTCAAGATTGCGGAAACGGATGAGTGGACAATGGTGGCGGAGGCCGTGGACGGCGGCGACAACGTGCCGTTCATCCAAGATGCGCGAGTCGGTGTGTACGGTGCGACGCCCACCAGCACCATGAACGCTCGTTTCAGCAACTTTGATCTGATCGTGAATGATCAAAAGCCCGTCTACGGTCCATTGATTGGCCTGGACGTTGGCACGCAGTTGAAGAACATCAATGGTTCGGCCTACGTCCGCATTCCGTTTACGCTGGATCAAGCGCCGTCGACAATTGATGAATTGACAATGACCGCTCAGTACGACGACGGGTTCCGCGCCTTCATCAACGGTGTGGAAGTCAACGCT
>JAGQPK010000591.1 GCA_020426755.1 Planctomycetales bacterium | reverse complement strand
CGGCACCCCGACATGCAGGATTTCATCTCGGTTCCAAAATCAGAGATCCGAAATCAGCATTCCGAAATCAACCGCTGCGCCGGGTCAGAACCGACGCTAACGCGTTGCGGCGAACTAGTCGTGCGTTAGCGCGAAATCAGAAATCCGAAACTAGCATTCCGAGATCAACAACTACTCCGACGGACTTGTCGGCGCTCGTTCGGCGTCGAACGGAAACGTCACCGGTCCAAACATCCGTTCGCGATAGAGTAGCAGCCCGTGCGTGGCGTGGTACAGTGCACCACATTCGAGCGGCAGGTCCTGAGAGCCCTCCAGCAGCCCGCAAAGATAGCGGACGGCGTGCGCGACTTGCGGATCGTGCAGTTGCTCGTCCGACATGCTGACGGCCAGGAATTCGAGCAGATGTCCGGTCGTACCGAGCAGCGTTCCCACGTCGGCAGTTGACGAAGGCCGTTTCAGGTACTGCGCCGAGAACGAGCCGTCTTGGTTTTGAAATTCGAGTGTTCGGGCAATCGCCTGCTGAACGACTTCGTCGGCATGTAACCACACGTCACCGCTAGTCGCCGAACCAGGTGCCGTTTCGACAAGCTGCTGATGTCGCTTGGCGGCCGTGGCGATACCGATTAGGCGATGAGTGCCGCCGCATGCGCTCGAGTCAATCTCTTCGCTAAGTTCGGCTTCCAAAACACGTGCGATCGACCAGGTCTCGCCATCGTTCGCCGACCATGACGCATTTTCAGGAACGTAGGCGGACAGAGCGATCAGCGTCCAACTCCATTCTCGCTCCGCATTGAAAGGCAGATCCCGTTGCACCTGTTCCAAGAAGTCGCGCAACTCGAAATCGGCACCGCCCAACTTGAGGGGCTGCTCAAGTGGCAGTTGCGCTTGTGCCAAAATGGCAAGCCACTGATCGGCGTGCCCCTGGCCCTTGCGCGTCCCCGGCTCGACAATCGCGCGGAGACCGCGGCGATTCGTCGTACGATCCAGGATGTCGCCCGGCTGATACGTCCAACCTTGAATCCTCCCACCGCTCATTGCATATTCGAGCGCCGGCGAGAACGGCCCGGTTCGTCCAATCCGGACGGGGAAACCTTGCCGATAGGTCAATGCGCCGTGGAGAATCTGCCAAGCACCGTGATCGTCGGTGTTTAGCTGCCGATTTTGGAGCGTTGCGGCCAACGTCCGGTCAATCTGGTCGCGCAAAGCATCGGCAGTCACGACCGTCTCGTCGCCGCCCTGAACTTGGTCTGCTGGCTGTCCACCTGGCGGAACAACGACCGGCACTGCGCTTTCCGGCGGCACGCAACCGGCCCCGCCAGTCGCGATAAGCAGGAGGAGGAGTCCCGCCAACTGTGATCCCCGTAGCCGATTGTGGTCGAACGGCACTCTTGTTGCTTCTGTGGCCAAACTGCGGTTGGAATGAGTCGAGAAGTTCATTGACTTCCTACTTCGAACAAGCTGCAAAGACGAGAGACGAATGTAATCGAGTCGGCCCAATGTCGGACATGGGTCGCGCCGGCCTCCGGCGCGCCGCTTGCCTCCACCAAGGTCGTTCACCAGAATAATCGTACAAGGTACCCTTCGTCGATTGCCGGGGCCCCCCAGCGACGGCGAATTTTCAGGGAGAAGGCACTCAAAATGATATTCGACCCCAAGTATTTCCTGTATGTCGGCCCCGCGTTCTTGCTGGCCATGTGGGCTCAATTCCGAGTAAAAAGCGCGTTCACCCAAGCTCGACAAGTCGGTGCGCGGCTAAGCGGTGCCGCGGCAGCTCGCCATATTCTGGATTCCGCAGGACTCCGAAATGTCGACATCGAGATGATTCCCGGGGACCTGAGCGATCACTACGACCCGCGTGCCAACGTGCTTCGACTGAGTTCCCACGTTTACAGCGGGCACACGCAGGCCGCCGTGGGCATTGCCGCACACGAGGCCGGGCATGCTATTCAAAAGGCGAATAACTACGCTCCGCTGGTGATCCGCAATGCCGCCGTCCCGGCCGCCAGTTTCGGGTCCAACAGCGCCTTTATGATGGTCATTTTCGGCGCGATGTTAGGCTTCAAGCCGCTGATCACCTTCGGCCTGATCGCCTTCGGGGCCGTCGTGTTCTTTCAGCTAGTGAACTTGCCCGTCGAGTTTGATGCGAGTGCTCGGGCGAAAAAGCAATTAGTAGCACTCGGGATCGTCCCGCAGGATGAGATGCGCTACGTCAATAAGGTACTCAACGCCGCCGCGTTGACGTACGTCGCCGCGACACTACAAGCGGTCCTGACGTTGCTCTATCTGTTCATGCGCTTCGGTGATCGCGATTAGCTGTGCGGCGAAACGAATAGTTCGCCGCAAGGCGCAATCCGCTCTGTTGTAGTTCGCCGAAAGGCGCCAGCCGCGGTTCTCACGGGGGCACAAACTCCGCCCCTCACCCCCGGCCCCTCTCCCCAAACAAGTTTGGGCGAGAGGGGAGCCTGAGTCTACCACTTATTATTGAAATCGACATTGACGCTCGGCTTGAAAACGACATTGAGCTAGGCATCGAAATGGTATGGCAATTCGGCCTTGAAATCTAAACGGAGTGCCATTAGGCGTTAGCGGCGGATCTCACGGGGCCTGATTTAGGAGTGGTGATTTTTGATCGTTGATTTTTGAAAGAGAACCGCACGCCCACATGCAGGATTTCATCTCAGTTCCAAAATCCGAAATCAGCAGTCAGAAATCGACTTCAGCGCCAGGACAGAACCGACGCTAACGCGTTACGGCGAATTACAATCGTGCGCAAACTTTGATCGTGCGGCAAACTACAATCGTGCGGCGAGCCACAAGCGTGCGGCGAACTCCGCATACACGCTGCCGCTACGCGACGAATTTCATCAGCGGAGCAGACCTTCACCGGCCTCATTCGCTCGCCAATCGGTGCCCGAACGAATCACCTCGTTATTTGGCCGTTGTGTCTGCTGCTGCGTGTTCCACCAGGCAGCGGCGGCTGCAGCGGCGATGACAAGGATCATCGAGAGCTTGGCTGAGAACTTGAGCATACTCAGCATCCGTCGCACTAACATCAACGCCAACATGGCCACGATGATGACACCGACAATCAGCATCAGCTTGGTGCGATTCGGATCCATTTCACGCCTCTCAGAATTTACAGCTTGTTTCGATTTAATTGCCGAGCAGCACGCGACATGCCCGACGATTCATCGCCGAAAATGGCCAGGCACACGAATATTTAGGCCACTCGTTGATCGTAGTCCGGCAGGTGATGTCGCAACGTTTCTTCGAGAATCTCCGAGCGATCGCGACCTTCCAAACGTGCCAACGCATTGATCCGCGACTGCATCTCAGGCGAAATCTCCAGCGGACGCTGCGGAATGACGCGCGACGTCGAACGAGCGACTTCCTTGAGCGTACGAATGGGCTCGCTAACCATGACGCGATCTAGCAGATCGAGCCGTGTGTGGCTATCGACTAAGGCTTCTCGTTCACGCAGATTTGCGGCCAGTAGCGAAACGATTCCCCACGCGCCAACCACCATCGCGGCCAGAGTTAGGATGACCGTCTGATTGTTGGAGGTAGCTGAAGCCGACTGCGCGGCGGAAGCCATCACGGAGGCTGCCAGCACCAGTAAAGCAGCAGGCGTTTGATTCATCGCGATTCCTTTCACGCTGAATGATCCGACGAAAGATCGAGGTTGGCCGAGGAGCATAGTCCGCCGGTGTTCGCGTGTCTATGTCGGTTTCCGTTCAGTCATGTGCCGCAATGCGCTAGTTCGCGGCGCGAATACAGTACGCCGCAACGCGTTAGCGTCGGTTCTGTCCCGGCGCAGAAGTTGATTTCGGAATGATGATTTCGGATTTCTGATTGAGGAATGTCACTCCCCGAAGCTTGCTTTCGCTATCAAAATCACAAATTGACACTCAGCACTGCTCAATCACAACCCTGAACCGCGGCTAACACCAAATGGCACTCAGTTTAGATGTGCGCTGCTGTTCCCCCTCCCGCAATTGACCGTCAACTGCCTTGCGGCGCGCAGTCCGGGAGGGGGATTCAGGGGGCGGGCGACAGAT
>JAGQPK010000590.1 GCA_020426755.1 Planctomycetales bacterium | reverse complement strand
ACTACGGCATTGCAGTGACTGAATTACCGCGCATGATCGCGCTCGGTCATTTAGTCCTGCAGGCTGGCTAGGCTATCGGCTGGGGCGTTGCCCCGCAACACATACCGATTACTTCTTGCTCTTCGTATTTTCGCGTTTCATTCCGAGTGTTGGCAAAGCCGCGCTCAGGCGTCGTTCGGCCATCTGGCAGTAATCGGCGTTGCAGTCGATGCCGACGTAGTTGCGTTCAAGTCGCCGTGCGACGACGGCCGTGGTGCCGCTCCCGAGAAATGGATCAAGTACCAAGCCGCCTGGCGGCGAGCTGGCTTTGATGCAGGTTTCGACGAGCGGTTCGGGGAACACGGCGAAGTGGGCTTCGCGAAACTTTGACAACGGGATCGTCCAGACGGTGCGCTTGTTGCGCCCTGCTGGATGAAACGCTTGATCCCAGCGGCCATTGTGCAGGTTGGCTTGGCCGCCGTTCTTGCCGCTTTCCGGCGTGCTGCCGCGTTTGAAGAAATGATTGCGTCCGCCGCGCATCTTGCTGCCCTCAGAGAACGTCACGTGAGGTTCGCGAATCGCATCGATGTCGTAATAGTAGTTGTCTGACTTGGAAAACAGAAACACGTACTCGTGATCGGTAGTCGGTCGATCTTTGACTGGCGAGGGCATCGCGTTCGGCTTATGCCAGATCACATCGCTTCGCAGCATCCAGCCGTCATCTTGCAACGCTAACGCCGCCCGCCAAGGCATCCCGAGCATCTGACGCTTGACGTATTTGTCACCGAGCACCAACCAGAGTGTGCCGGTTTGCTTGAGCGTGCGTCTGGCCTCGCGAAAAACTTGCACCAATCGGTCGATATACTCCGCCGGTGTCGCTTCAAGACCGATCTGCGTATGGTAGTCATAGTTCCGCTGCTGAAAATACGGCGGGCTGGTGACGATCGTATCGAATTGTTCTGCCGGAAGTGACGCCAACGTCTCGGTTGCGTCACCGCAGTGGATGATATTCGTTTTCACAATGATCTCTGGCTGACTTTTGCGCGGACTTACATCTGATCGACGACATCGATGCCCAGCAGGGACAAGCCCAGCTTCAGCACTCGCGAAGTCAAGTCACACAGTTTGAGTCGGTCACGGCGCTGAGCGTCCGTGTCCGCTCGCAGCACCGGGCAGGACTCGTAGAATTCAGACAACAGCGTGGCTAACTCATAGAGATAGTTGGTCAATAGATTCGGCCGGTAGTCGACCACGACATCGTCACACGCTTCGGGGAAGCGGAGCAACGTGAGTGCGAGCTGCCGTTCCTTGTCCTGCGTGAACTCGAGCGGCGTGTCGTCCGCGCGCAACTGAGCGACATCGGCGCCGGCCTTGCCCAGAATGTTGATGGCTCGCGCGTACGAGTACTGCAAGTAGGTGGCGGTGTTGCCTTTGAGCGCCACCATTTTCTCTTCGCTGTAGGTGTAGTCGCTCGTGCGGTTTTGCGAGAGATCCGCATACTTAATGGCGGCGTGGCCCACGACGTTCGCAATATGGTTGCGCTGTTCTTCCGACAGCCGCGGACCGCCTGGCGCACCATCATCGTTGTCGCTGACGATCTGTTTCGCTCGCGCCACAGCAGCGTCCAGCAAACCTTCGAGGCCGACGGTGTCACCGGCGCGAGTGCGGAAGGGGCGACCGTCTTCTCCGAGTACCGTACCGAACTCGATGTGCCGCAGGTCAAGCTGATCGTAGCCCCACAGCTTGGCCGCAGCGAACAGCTTTTGAAAATGGTCACCTTGCCGAAAGTCAACCACGTACAGCACGACATCCGGTGCCCAGTTTTCTACGCGGTACTGGATCGTGGCCAGGTCGGTCGTCGAGTACAGAAACGCACCGTCTTGTTTGCGAATAATCATCGGCGCGTCGAAGCCCTCCAGAAAGACGCAGGTCGCGCCTTCGCTGGGCTTCGACAACTGGCGTCGCTCGAAGTCTTCGACCACGGCCGCCAAACGATCGTGATAAAAGCTCTCACCCAGTTCGTGATCGAACGTGATGTTCAGCCGGTCATAGATGCGCTGAATATCGACGCGGCATTTGGGCAGGAACTCACGCCACAACTGCAAATTGCTTTCATCGCCAGCATGCAGCTTGGCGGTTTCTTGCAGTACCGCCTGTTGGATATCGGCGTGTTGCTGAACGAGCTGCGACTGCTCGGGTGACGCGTCGACGCCGGCGATCTTCGCGCGGGTTTCCGCCAGGTCGTTGCGAGTTTGAGTGAGCTGAGCGGCGGCACGCTTGGCGGCTTTGGCCAACTTCTTGTCTTGCGGAGCGGCCTGGGCAGCGCTGTCAGCGGCGGCGACATCGCTCTCTAGCCGTGCGAGCTGTTGGTCACCGGCGGCCACTTTCGCGACCGACTCGTGATAGTCCATGATCATTCGCACCACGCGATAGACGCGGCCCAACTCCGCAACCGGTTGCGACTTGTAGGTCTCGGCATCCAGGAAGTTGCGGTAGCCGTAAATGATCATGCCGAACTGCGTGCCCCAGTCGCCCAGGTGATTGTCGGTAATCACTTGGTGGCCAAGGAATCGCAGCGTGCGACTGAGTGCATCGCCGATGACGGTCGAGCGAATGTGGCCGACGTGCATCGGCTTGGCCACGTTCGGTGACGAGTAATCGACAACGTAGGTACGCGGCTTGGCGACCGGTTCCACACCCAAGCGTTCGTCTTGAGCAACTGTGTTTAGCTGCTGTGACAACCATTCGTCACGGAACTTCAGGTTGATAAAGCCAGGGCCGGCGATTTCGGGCGGATGGCAAATGTCATCGACTTGTAATTTGTTGACAATCTGCTGCGCGATTTCGCGCGGTGGCTTGCCGAGTTGTTTGCCGAGCGGCATCGCGCAGTTGGCTTGGTAATCGCCAAAGCGTGCATCTTGCGCGGGTCGAATCATCTCGAGCGCCGCGGCGGCATCGTCGGTCAAGGGAGCGAGCGCGGCGGCGAATCGCCGCTGAAGTTCGCGAAGCAAGTTCATGAAAGTGCGTCCTGACTTTCTGCGGCTCAGTGCCGAGTGAGTTTCACAGATTCGAATGGAGTTGGCCGAAAGACGTTAGCCCGTTGGTGCACCGTTGAGTTTCACGCGGGCTGTCCCCCCTCCCGCAATTGGCTCTCAACTGGCATTAATCGCGCAGTCCGGGAGGGGGCAGGGGGAGGGCGACCGTCGCAGAGTTGGTTTCTGCACAGGGGTCTGCTTCAGTCGCAACGAGTTTCTTTGACTTTCAGCATCGAGTCTACATGACGCAGAGTCGGCGAAACTGGCGTGCCGTGAACGGTGAACGTCTTACGCTCTTAGTTTTGCCACTCGATACGTGGTGCTTCCGCCCAGAGCTCTTCGATCGCAAAGTACTCGCGGGTGTCTGCGTCAAACAAGTGAATCACGACCGAGCCGTAATCGAGCAGGATCCAGCGGCTCTCATTGTAGCCCTCGATGCCCAGCCGCTTGTCGTTCAGCTCGTGTTCCAGCTTGTTGTCGATTTCTTCGCTCATCGCATGCAACTGCCGGCGACTGCTGCCGGTGGCGATGACAAAGTAATCGAACATTGGCGTCAATTGACGAACGTCCAGAATGACAATGTTCTGTCCCCGGTTTTCCTCTGCCGTCCGCGCGGCGGCTACCGCCAGTTGACGACTGCGCGAGTCTTTATCCATGCTCGATAAGTTGCCTGACAATCGCGTTTCGATGGTTGCCACGAATTCCCCCTCGGAAGACGCCCGCCGGCGCTCAATTAGATAGACTGGTCAAATCGGGGCAAGCCGCCAGCGTCAAACCCGACCCGTCTAATGGTATCCGGAGAAAGCCTGCTAGAAAAGGTTCACCCCGCTTTAACTTTGGAGTGCGATCACGCAGACTGTCCTATGATCGTGGGCTTCGAATTAGGAATGATGATTTCGGATTGCTGATTTTTGAAGGGAAGGAACCCGGGAATGAGGAAGCTGGGTTCCTCATTCCTCATTCCAAAATCAGCATTTCGAAATCCGAAATCAAAAGATCCCCAGTGCCAGCAGGCTGTATCGCACGATTAGACCGGCGACGACCA
>JAGQPK010000058.1 GCA_020426755.1 Planctomycetales bacterium | reverse complement strand
TTCGATCGGGTGCAGCTCAATCCAGCGAATACTGCGCAATTGATAGGAGCGTGCAGAAACATCGCATAGGACAGGAGCAAAACGCTGGAAAACGTCATGCGACCGAGATAGAAAGCCAGCAATGTCGCCGCCAACAGCCAGACCATCGAGCACAACACGACCACCGTCGGGCGGCGATATCGCGCGTAGAGAAATGCGGCAAATAAATCGCAACCGAGCAAGACGAAGTTATACGCAAGGACGATTTGAAGCATTACGAGTGTTCTCAGTGGTGGGATTTGCCGACCGCATTCTAAATCATCGATCGGTGTTACGTGATGCGTATGGGGACATAACGTCATCTGTCTGAGGTTGGTTCACGGCAGCGCGCTTGCTGGTTTTCACGGACTTGTTAAATTGACGAAACCCATGCATCGAGAACTCTGCCCATTTGAACAAGTGATCCTTTATCCGTCGTTCGGTTTTCGAACGGAGGCTGGGGGACCGTGGACGCTGGACGTGACCGGCGCGGTCCGGTTTGCTGCCGAGGGCGCTTGGCGTAAGGCCATTTGGTGCGGCGTGCTACGACGGATGTTGCAGGTGGAGATGGAGGAGCTGGATAAAGAAGTCTTCCGGCGCCGAGTTGCCGCCTTCATGACACTTTCAAAGCGTGGCCGCACCGTGTCGGTTGCTGCGGCAGGTGCCGAAGATCGCCTCGATCCGATTGTCTGTCGGACGCTCGCGAACGGCCAGTTTCGCGGCACTCTCTTGCTCTCGGAGGATCAAGTTGAAGAGTTGCGTAGCGTCACGCTTGGCGGCAGCGCCGCGTCGATTGCCACGGATCGCGAGGGGCGGAATGGTGGCCAGCGAACTGCCGGATTGCTGCACCCGATGGCTGGTACGTCCATCGCGTTGCGCGTCATCAGCCCCTATCATCGAGGGGGCGCCTCGCCATGCGGTCATGTGCATCTGTTGGAACCCTCGGGGGTGAGTGTCATCTCTGACATCGACGATACGATCAAGCTGAGCGACGTCATCCACCGCCGAAAGCTGCTTGAGAATACATTTTTGCGTGAATTTGAGCCCGTACCCGGGATGGCAGAAGTCTATCGGGATTGGCAGCAGCAGTCGGCGGCATTCCATTACGTCTCATCGAGCCCATGGCAATTGTTCGACTGTTTAAACGCGTTCTTGGCCGGGCACGAGTTTCCAGTGGGTTCGATCCATTTGCGGCCGCTTCATTTTCAGGGAATGAGTCTGCTGCGACTGCTCCTTTCCCGGCCGAACGTTAAGCAACGAACGATTCGTGGTATTTTTCAGCGATTCCCCCAGCGGCGCTTCGTGCTGGTGGGTGACTCTGGCGAGCGTGATCCGGAGATTTACGCGGCCGTTGCCGAGGAGTTCCCGGCGCAGATCGAGCGGATTCTGATTCGCCGGCTAGCCGGATCGTCCGACGTGGCGGCGCGGCTGACGCACGTGTTCAGGAATCTGACGCGTCAACAATGGCAAATGTTTGACGGTCCGGACGAACTTCCTCGATCCCTGGAATAGCGAATTGGGTGCTGTTGGGTGAACACTCCCCGGTCTGCCCGGAAATTGGCTTAATCGGGCCCTGCTGAAGGCCGATCATAGCTGGACACCTGTCGCGACCGCGACGCGGCGCATAAATGGGAAAGTTAGGGCTACTGTGCAGCTTGTTGCCTGAATAACGTTGGGCGCGGCACGACTTTCCCCCCTTGCCTGAAATGTGGATTTCTATCACTATTATCCGTTCATATTCCTGGACCGCACCCAAGTCATGGTGCGGGCGGTAGTCGGCGTGCAGATCCAGGGTGTACCGGCCGCGTTTGCACTGCTTGATCTTCTCTGTGAGACGAAAGGCAAAGAAACAGCATGGGTCATTACCATGGCGCGAAAGCGCGTATCAATCGTCGTTTAGGTTCAATGGTTTACGAGAGCGCTGGTGCGGTGCGTGCGTTCGAGCGACGCGAACATCCGCCGGGCATGCGAGCTCGCGTTCGCCGTCCGTCAAACTACGGTTTGGCGTTGATGGAAAAGCAGAAGATCAAGCATTACTACGGGTTGGGTGAGCGGCAGTTGCGCCGTTTCTTTGACAAAGCCGGCCGCATCAAGGGCAACACGGGTGAAAACCTGATGATTCTCTGTGAGCGCCGCCTGGATAACGTCATCCGCCGTGCCGGTTTCACCAGCAGCCGTCCACAAGCTCGCCAGGGTATTGTGCACGGTCACTTCCAAGTCAACGGCGTCAAAGTGGCTTCGCCGTCGTATTTGCTGCGTGCCGGGGATGTGATTACCGTTCGCCCCCGACCGAACTTGCAGATCATCTATCGTAGCCAGATGGAAGAGAACCAATCGCAGCCGATGGAATGGTTGGCAGTTGATCGCGAGACATTGCGCGTTTCGGTGCTGGGTATGCCTGGTCCGAGCGATATCAGCTTGCCGGTGGACGTGAACACGGTTATCGAATTCTTGTCGAGGTAAGATGCACACGCAGTTGGCAGTTCTGGGCGGAGGCCCGGGCGGATATGCGGCGGCGTTCATTGCCGCGGACGAAGGTTTGGATGTGACATTGATCGAGCAGGAGCCACGCCTTGGTGGTACCTGCTTGTTGCGGGGTTGCATCCCTTCGAAAGCGTTGTTGCACGTCGCTCGTGTGATCAGCGAGGTCGAGGAACTCAATGCCGATTGGGGCGTGCAATATGCCGCGCCACAGATCGATATCAATCGAGTTCGTGCTCGCAAGGAATCCGTCATCGAAAAGATGTCGGCGGGTTTGGCTCAATTGGCCAAGCGTCGCAATGTCCGAGTGCTCCAAGGTCGCGGTTCCTTTGTGAACTCGACGACGTTGCAGCTCGAAGGCGACTCGCCGACTCTTCCCGCAGAACGACAACTGACGTTTGACCATCTGATTCTCGCCACGGGGTCCACGCCGGCTCGGCCTGGTTCCCTGGGTGTCGATTCGCCGCGCGTCATCGATTCAACTGGGGCGTTGGAATTGAAAGAGATCCCACGCACCATGTTGGTCGTCGGCGGCGGATACATCGGATTGGAGATGGCTACCGTTTACGCTCACCTGGGTTGCCAAGTGAGCATCGTGGAGCTGACTGACGGGTTATTGCCGGGGGCCGATCGAGATTTGGTGCGTCCCCTGCAGCAGCGCGTGAAAAAGTTGGTTCAGGATCGCGTCTTCCTCAGCACCAAGGTTGGCTCCGTCGGCGAACGAGGCGACCAGGTCGAGGTGGCGTTTGAAGGGCCAGGCAAGTACGGCGTCGAATGTTACGATCGCGTTTTGGTCGCGGTAGGACGTCGCCCCAACAGTCGTGGCTTCGGACTGGAAAACACCGGTGTACAAATCGATCGAGCTGGCTTCGTGCAGTGCGATCGCCAGCAGCGAACGGCCGACCCGCACATTTTGGGAATCGGCGATGTCGTGGGCCAACCGATGTTGGCGCACAAGGCTTCGCATGAGGCCAAGGTGGCGGTGGAAACCGTGCTCGGACGAGCCACCGAGTTCGCCCCGGCGGCAATTCCAGCCGTCGTCTTTACGGACCCCGAAGTTGCCTGGGCCGGCCTGACCGAAGAACAGGCCAAGGCAGAGGGCCGCAGCTACGACGTTGCCATGTACCCGTGGGCGGCCAGTGGTCGCGCTCAAGCCTTGGGACGCGGTGAAGGGCTAACCAAATGGTTGGTTGACCCGGAAACGGATCGCGTCCTGGGGTGCGGCATCGTAGGTGCCGGGGCAGGCGAACTGATCTCCGAAGCGGCGCTCGCCATTGAGATGGGTTGCGAAGTGCGTGATCTGACGGAAACGATTCATCCGCATCCCACGCTAAGTGAGACCCTGATGAACGCCGGCGAAGTCTTCTATGGCTCCGCCGTGGAAATCTACAAGCCGCGACGTTAACGGCCGCGTCCGACGTAGGAAGCTACCGGAACGTAGGGGCGTCGCGTGGCAACTTGCAGTCCGCTGCGAAAGTCGCGCGGTGCTGGCAGGGCCGTGCCGCGATAGTGAATGCGACGCACTGTGTTGCCATAAAAGTGCAACGGACGGTAGGGCCGGTTAATCATCGGTGTACTTTCGATCGCTTGGCGGGTCACTCCGCCGGCGACGATCTCAGACGCCCAGCCTGGTTCCTGGGCGGTCACCACGCGGTTGCACAGCGTGACAATTGACAGGCAAGCGAGAGTTAGCGCGACTCGTCGAAATGGTTTCATGTGCGTTGTCCTGTAGCTTCTTTATTGATGTTCACGTAACTGGCACATTGTCGTCGTGTGTTCGTCTTTTGCCAGGGGGAACGCAAAGTGTGTGTCGGAGATGCAACGGCACCACGACTCCGTGTTCCGAAAACTTAGCTCCATGTTTAATCTCAGACACAGGTTGAGACGCGCGGTTACTCTCGTCATTTGCGTCCCTTCACGACAGCGGCCCCAGGGCTGTACGATAGGAGCAAACGCCACGACTGCGGGCGAGAAAATTGATACGGCTAGCCACGCCACGCGAGGACCTACCGGCATGAAACAACTGTACTTGTTGTTGGCAATCATTTTGTTGTCTGCTTGCAGTCCGGATCGATCGGCTCAGAAAGAAACGTCGCCGACGTCGGATGCGACGCGAGATCAAGCGACTGTTGCGATGCGGGCACTAACCTGGGATCGTCCGGCAGCCGCGGACGCAACGCTATTCGAGCAACTCGATCCAGGCGAAATCGGGATTGATTTTCGGCATCAATGGCAACCGCGAGATCGTCACGAGGCCGTGCAACTAAAGACCGGCTTCACGGGCGGTGGCGTGTGCCTCGGTGACATCGACGGCGATGGGTTGAGTGATGTGCTGTTCACGCGACCGCATGGTGGAGCACGGCTCTATCACAACGAAGGCAATTTCCGGTTCCGGGACGTAACGGATGCTGCTGGTGTGCGCTCCGACAATGCCTGGACCACGGGCGCAGCTTTTGTCGACGTCAATCAAGACGGCAAATTGGACATCGTCATCTGCGCCTACGACAGCGAAAACCTCGTCTACTTGAATCAGGGGAGCCTGAAGTTTGAAAATGCTGCGCCACGCATCGGGCTTGCGCAGCGAGGTGCCAGCGTGAAGCTCACGTTTGCCGACTACGACGGTGACGGAGATCTTGATGCATATCTGCTGACAAATCGATTGGAGCCCAAGGTCGAAACCAAGATTCGTTATCTCGGCTCTGCAGGGCACTACGAGGTCGCTCCCGAACATCGAGAACTGGCCATGGTGCTGAACTTGCCGAACGGTGAGCAGAAGTTTGCCAAGGCCGGTCAAGCGGATCGATTGTTTAAAAACGAACTAGCGGAAACCGGTGAGCTGCGATTTCGTGACGTGACGAGCGCGGCGGAACTGACTGGTTTCTACCACGGCCTGGATGCGATCTGGTGGGACTACAATCGCGATGGTCGACCGGATTTGTATGTGGCGAACGACTTCACGGACCCGGATCAGCTGTTTCGCAACAACGGTGACGGGACATTCACCGATATCACCGAAACTTCACTCCCTTGTACGCCTTGGTTTGCGATGGGTGCCAGCTGCTGCGACGTCAATAACGACGGACGCTTTGACCTGCTCGCTACCGACATGAATGGCACGAGTCACTATCGGCAGAAGATGGCGATGGGCAGTATGGATGCCGTCGCTTGGTTCTTGGATACCGCAGAGCCTCGCCAGTACATGCGCAATGCTCTTTTCGTGAACAGTGGAACAGAGCGGTTTCTGGAAGCCTCGCAGTTGGCGGGCTTGGCAAGTTCCGATTGGACTTGGTCAATCAAGGTAGCGGACTTGGACAGTGATGGTTGGGAAGACGTCTACGCCACAAATGGTTTCACTCGCGACTACTTGAACAGCGATTTCAACTTGCAACTTCAGAAATCGGGTCGCGGTTCGGATTCGATGGCGTGGTACGAGGCGCCCGAGTTGAAAGAGGCGAATTTGGCGTTTCGTAACACGCATGAATTGCACTTCGAAAAACAATCCGAATCGTGGGGACTCAATCAAGTCGGCATAAGTTTCGGTGCTGCGCTCGGCGATCTCGACGACGACGGCGACTTGGATTTAGTGGTCAACAACTTCGATTCGCCTCCTTCCGTCTATCGAAACCGTGCAACGGCGAACCGGCTGAAGGTGCGACTCATCGGCAACGCGTCCAATACGCATGGCGTTGGGGCGACGGTTGAACTGCAGACCGCCACTGGAAGTCAGCTACGTTATGTAACTCCGCAGAACGGCTTTATGTCGTCGAACGATACGGATGTCTATTTTGGCTTGGGTAAGACTCAGCAAGTTGACCAAGTGACTATCGATTGGCCGAGCGGCACTCGGCAGACGCTGCACAACGTGGCTGCCAATCAAACGATTGTTGTGCGGGAACAAGCTGATGACGCCACGCGTGATCGTGCTCCGACGCCCAGCGTCAAACCATCGCCCCTGTTCACGACAACCGACATTTGGCCCGAGTCGCCTCATCGCGAGCGTATTTTTGACGACTTTGAATCTCAACCGTTGTTGCCTAACAAGTTGTCGCAACTTGGGCCTGGCTTGGCGTGCGGAGATGTTGATGGCGACGGGGATGTGGACGTCTATCAGGGTGGCGCGGCCGGTCAAAGCGGTCAGCTATTGCTTAACGACGGTTCAGGCCGCTGGCGCCCTGTTGAGGTGGCCGCCTTCGTTGCTGATGCCGAATGCGAAGATCTGGGCTGTCTATTATTTGATAGTGATGGTGATGGCGATCTGGACCTGTTCGTTGCCAGCGGCGGCGTGGAGAGCGATGCGGCGCGACTGCGAAACCGATTGTATCTGAATGACGGCGTCGACGAGGCGGGCAACACGCATTGGACACTTGCGATCGATCGGTTGCCGGTAGACGAGGCGTTTAGTTCGAGTGTTGCGGCGGCTGACTTCGATCACGATGGCGATTTGGATCTGTGTGTCGGTACGCGCGTGGTGCCGGATAAGTACCCGTTGTCGGGGCCGAGCCAGTTGCTGGAGAACCGAGCTGGCACGTTCGTCGACGTGACCGAGGAGAAGGCGCCCGCGCTGCTTGCTGCAGGCATGGTCACGGCGGTGTTGTGGACCGATGCCAATGGCGATGGCTGGAGTGACTTGTTGTTGGCATCAGAGTATGGTCCGATTCGCTGTCTGTTGAATGAAGGTGGTGGTCGATTGATTGACCAAACCGAGCAGGCGGGCTTGTCTGCGGAACTTGGTTGGTGGAATAGCATCACGGCAGCCGATGTCGACGCTGACGGGGACCTTGACTATGCCGTGGGCAACTTCGGTCTCAACACCAAATATCATCCGCGCCGCGATGCGCCTCAGTTTGTTTTCTTCGGCGACTTCTCGGGTGATGGGAATCCTCAAATTGTCGAAGCCAAGGCCAACGGCGAGAGCTTGTTGCCGACCCGTGGCCGATCGTGTTCCAGCAATGCGATGCCATTTCTCAAGGAACGCTTTGAGACTTACCATAGCTTCGCGTCGGCGACACTCGAAGAAATCTACGAGCCGGACAAGTTGCAGGAATCGGTACAGTTGTCTGTCAATCGGATGGAGTCGATTGTGCTCATCAACGACGGGCATGCTCATTTTCAAGTCCGACCCCTTCCCGCGCTCGCCCAGTTTGCGCCGGCGTTCGGAATGAAGTTTCTGTACGCGAATGATGACTCGCACCTCGACCTGTTTGTCGCTCAGAACTTCTACACGCCTCAACGTGAAACGGGACGCATGAATGGTGGCGTTGGCGCATTGCTGCTAGGGAATGGTCGCGGTGAATTCAGTGCGGTCTGGCCCGACGCGAGCGGCGTCTCCATTCCCGAAGATGCAAAATCGGTAACCAGTCTGGATTGGGATGGTGACGGTCAACTGGAACTTGTCATCGGGACGAACGACGGTTCAGCTCGAATGTTGAAGTCGAATGCCACCAATGGCTCATCGCGACTGCTAATCCAACTAAAAGATTCGTTGACACCTGCGACACTGCGCGTCGAGTATGAAGATCGCAGCCTGGTCGTTGAAGTTCCTTTGGGCGATGGTTATTTGTCGCAGAGCCCCGCGCAGATCATGTTGGTTAACAGCGCGGAGTCACCCATCCGGAACGTGATATGCGTTGGTCGGGATGGTCAGCAGCATCGGCTTAAGCTGGACGCAGTGACAAACGAACACGCAACGAAACTGAGCGTCCGAACAACACCTGGTGGTGCGATGCTTCAATAGGCTACGGGGCGTATTGGAGTTTATCGTTTATCATGATTTTGCTGGTTGACGATCCGCCGCGGGACCACTAAACTCGCGCAGTTGCGAGAAGTGAATTCTCGATGTTTTTTTTCTAGGAGTTGCTGGTCAAAGCACAAGCGCGGCACGGGGAAGCTCAACGGCACTGACTATGTTGGTCCGTCGTTGCTGACTTGTGTCTCGTCACGGAAAGGTCGCTACTGAATCGAACGATTCAACTGAGAACGCCAACACTTGCCCCAATCGCGTTTTGCCGCTTGGAGCGAGTGCTGGCGTTTTTTTGATTGGCTTACTTGTGGAGTTTCGATTCAATGAGAACATTTTTGATCGCAATGTGCGTTACCGTCACGATCGCGGGAGCGGCGGTCGCTGCCGATTTTCACCCGATCGCTTCGGTCACTTCGTCGACGGCCGACACGGATCTGTGGCCGGCTTCGAATCTGATTCAAGGTCCCGGCGTGGGCATCGATGCCGCAGCGCCTCATGACAAGTTGCTCGGCGCGGCCGATGGCAATTGGGTTACGGATGCCTGTGGATTCCCCTGTGATTATATCGAGACGACGGGCACGCCTTCGCTGACGTTCGATCTCGGCGCTGACACGGATCTGGGCGAAATCAGTGTGTGGGGTTACGCGTTAACGAATTCGAATGGCGTCAAGGAATTCAATCTCACGTTTGGAACGGACGCGGGTGGTGTGGCCGGCATCGGCAGTTCAATCGCCTACAATCCGAGCTTTGCGATGGAGCTGGACGATATTGCTCGTCAAAGCTTCCCGTTCGATTCCGTCATGGCGCGGTATGTCACGTTGACCGCAACCGACAACTACTTTTCGCCACCCGGCGATGGTAGCGCCGGTGAGCTGGCCGGTGGAGACCGCGTCGGGCTGGGCGAAGTTGCCTTTGCTGTTGTGCCTGAGCCTTCGAGCCTGAGCTTGCTGGTCATTGGAATGTTGCCATTCCTCCGTCGACGCAGCTAGTGACGACATCAATCGGTCCTAGGCACCGGTTGCCGAATGTCTTTTGATCATCTTGCAGGCGGGGCAAGCGTTGATTCGCTTGTCCCGTTTGCGTTTTCGCGTTACGCCGCGGATGCGTGCGCGGCGGCGACTTAACCGCTGCCGCGCCTGCATCGACGGTCCCACCCTTAACTACGGTCCAACTCCAGCTCCTGGGAGACCTACGCGTTGGCTTCGCAACGACGATTTACCGTGCGCAACTCAAAACGATCGCTTACACCCCGCAGCCGTGTGGCCGGTTGCGAACCGCTCGAACCTCGACATCTGCTCGCTGCCGATCCGATCATCAGTGAGTTCTCTGCCAGCAACGAAGCGGTTCTGTTGGACGGCAATCTTGAGCCGTCTGATTGGATCGAGATTTATAATCGCGGTGATGAACCGGCGATGCTTGATGGTTGGCATCTGACCGATGAGTCGCTCCTGTTGAATAAATGGAGCTTTCCTGAAGGGACGACGGTTGATGCTGGCAAGTATCTTGTTGTTTTCGCGAGCGGCAGCGGAGTGCCGGATCGCGCTGGCAACTTGCACACCAATTTTCGACTCTCCAACGGTGGTGAATACTTGGGCTTAGTTCGGCCTGACGGTGCGACCGTTGTTTCCAGTTACTCACCAAACTATCCCGAGCAGTATACGGACATCTCGTACGGGATGCCGATGCTCGATAGCGTCGTGAATCTGGTGGACGGCAACTCAGCCGCGCAGATTTGGGTGCCGACTTCGAATGAGTTGTCGACGCAATGGGCGCAAACCAGCTATGTGCCTGATGGCCGCTGGATCACAACGCTGCCGGACGGTCAGCCGGTCAAAAGTTCACTAGGCTACGAAGTTAGTTCGGACTTTGGTGCCAACATCACGACGAATGTTGAGTCACTGATGAAGGGTGTGAACGCCAGTCTGTACGTTCGCATTCCATTTCAGGTCGATGCCCCCGAAGACATCAAGGATCTGCTGTTCCGGATCAAGTTTGATGACGGCTACCTGCTCTATCTGAATGGTAGTCCCGTCGACGTATCAAATGCTTCGTTCTTCGCAACTTACAATTCGACTGCGCTCGCGACACGCGACAATGCTGCTGCGGTCGAGTTTTCGGATCTTGATTTGTCTGACTATCGAGACAAACTTATCGCCGGCCAGAATGTGCTCGGCATCCACCTGATGAATGTGAGCGCCGGCGATGATGATTTATTGCTCGTGCCTGAACTGATCACTTCGGGTGTGAAGGTGGATGTGACGAAGTCCGGATACTTTTCGACACCGACGCCCGGTTCGTTGAATCCGTCTGTGTTTACTTTGGGCCCTCGTGTGCGCCCGGCCACGCACGCGCCAGAGATTCCCACGTTCACAGATCCAGTGGTGGTGACCGCAAATGTCAAGGCATCGTTGAATCCGCTGGGTGGGGTAGCGCTCATTTATCGCGTGATGTACGAGGACGAAATCTCGATTCCAATGCGCGACGATGGCCTGCTGGGCGACGTGACGGCGAACGACGGAGTCTTCACGGGGGTGATTCCGGCAGGCGCGGCACAGCCCGGACAAATGTTGCGCTATTACGTCCAGGCTGCTGACAGCGTGGGGTCGAGTACACGCATGCCGGCGGCACTTGATAAGGTAGGCACAGATCAGTCCGCCGAGTATTACGGAACGGTTGTCGCTGATCCTTCGTTTGACTCGTCGCTGCCGATCTTTCAATGGTTTACTGCGAGTGTCTCGCGAGCGCGCAATCGCGCGGGGGCGCGCGCGTCGGTGTTCTACGCCGGCGAATTCTACGACAACATCTTCGTGCGGCAGCGCGGCGGTGCGACGAACGGCAGTTCACAGAAGTTCAACTTTAGCGATGAACAACCGTTTTATGTCGACGAGATCCTCGGTCGAGTTCAAGAGATCAACATCAACGCTCAAGGGTCTGATCCCACCTACCTGCGGCAGTCTTTGGCATTTGAGACGTTTGCTTGGGCTGGCAATCCGACATCGGCGTCTTACTTAATGCAGTTGCGGTTGAACGGTGGCAACGATCGGGTCGGTGTCTTCATTGAGCAAGTCGATGAAGACTACATTGCCCGGCGCGGCATCGACGACAATGGAGCCCTTTACAAGTTTGTCCAACGCTCTAATCTCGATCCTGTCTTCTCCGACATCACGACGGGCATCGAAAAGAAGACACGGCTCGATGAAGGCCTGGACGACATCAAAGTTGTTGTCGATGGCCTCACTCGGCCGACGGCGGAAGGGCGGGCTACTTCGGTCTTCGATAATTTCGATGTCGCGGAAGTGCTGAACTATCTGGCCGTGCGCTCGATCATTCAAGACGCCGACGATGTGCGCAAGAATTTCTATTTGTATCGCGACACGGAAGGCACTGGCCAATGGTCGATCTTTCCTTGGGACAAGGATTGGACGTTCGGTGTCGAAGGTGATGGTGGGCCCAGTCTGTCTCATCCGTTTTTCGGCGACTATGAGCACCGCAAGCCGAACGCCGATCAGTGGAATCGGTTGTACGAAGCAGTGTTCAACGACCCGGTGTTGCGGGAGATGTATGTGCGGCGTCTGCGGACGGTGATGGACTTGGTCCTGCAACCTCCCGGCACGCCGGCTGCTGCCGGTCGCTTTGAAACTCGGATTGACGAGATGCTTGCAACCGCCGGAAGTTCCTTGTCGAGTTCTGCGGTCACGCAAGCCAACGGTTCGCTGAAGAGCTACTTCGCTACACGGCGACGTCAGCTTTACTTGGACCACAGTATCGACAAGGTCACGGTTACGCCAATAATCGATCTGATTACCGAGTTCTCCGACGCCCAATACTTTGTGCCGCAAGACAATGCACTGGCGGACGTCTGGTATGGCCTGTCGGATCCGCCCAACATTGACCAGTGGCTGACGGGGCCAACTGGTATCGGTAACGGCACTGCCTTTACCGAACTTACGAAAACAGTTGCCAAGGCCAACGACGTTTGCATTACGTGCACATCGATTCTCGTGCGGATGCCGTTTGATGTCGCAAATGCGGCGCAGATCGAGTATTTGACGTTGCGGATGAAGTACGACGACGGCTTTGTTGCCTATTTGAATGGCGTCGAAGTCGCACGAGCCAACGTCACTGGCACGCCCGCCTTCGATACGCGAGCCCGTACGCATTCGAACGCGGCGGCAATCGTGTTTGAGGACTTCGATATTTCAAATTATGCGAACCTGCTGCGTGATGGACGGAACGTTTTGGCCATCCATTCGCTCAATAGCTCGGGCACGAGCAACGATCAGTTGATATTGCCGGCGCTGATTGATGGTTTGATTCCGGATTCAACAGTGGCTGGAATTCCGCACGAACAAATTGGCAATCCGCCTGTTGCGTTTGGCGCCTTCGATCACAATCCAGCGAGTGGCAACCAGGATGAAGAATTCATCGAGCTTACGAATCCGCTCGACGTGGCCGTCGATATTTCGGGCTGGCAATTGACCGGCGGAGTTGAACACACGTTTAAACCTGGCACCGTGATTCCGTCACACGGATCAATTTATGTCTCGCCCAGCGTGCCGGCGTTCATGCAAAGAAGTAGCGGGCCGCATGGTGGTTTGGGCCTGTTTGTGCAAGGCAATTATCAAGGCCATTTGTCAAACTTCGCCGAGACGGTGTCGCTGTTGGCCGCGGATGGCAGCGTCATGGATTCATTTACGACGCCGTTT
>JAGQPK010000589.1 GCA_020426755.1 Planctomycetales bacterium | reverse complement strand
CGCGTAGCGATTTTTGACGGTAGGCCGGCGATTTATCGCCGGTACAGGTGCGAGACTTAATGATGTCGCGTCACGACATGTGAAGAAATGAACGTCCGACGATTGTGACGAATGTCAAGAATCGCGATTCTCCCAGGCCGAACTCCGAAGTCGTCACTCCGAAATCGTCACTCCGAAATCGGAAATCGTCACTCGAACTCCTCACTCCCCGCCGGCTGGCGGCTCGATGGTCAACACGAGACGTACGGGGGTGTCGAGCGGCGGGACGCGGTCGGTCCACGCTTCGTACAACAAGTCGGCGTTATCGTGTGAGCTTTGCACGGGCAAATCGAGCGTAGCGGTCGAGAAGTTCGAAAGGCAGATGAGTTCACCGCCTTCTGCCTGATAGAAACGCTCGCCCGACTGTTCGTCTTCCCAGAAGTTGCTGCCGGCGAAGACCCAATTCGAATCGAGCGGTTTGCGGTTGCGCACGTGCCGAATCAACTCGCGGGCGTCGATGCGCATCGCCTTGCCAGCTTCATTCTTCCAGATGACGGCGACCGCGATGCGCGAACCGGCGGCCGGTTTGTAGACCGGATCGTACTGCACTGGGTGCCCATTGCGAGCGCCGATCGCCAACAGTCCGGTGTGGACGAGATAGGCCGGTGCGTTGACGGCTACGATCGATTCATGTTCCTTCGTGCCCTTGGGACAGGCGAACATTTCGAGCTGGCCTTCGCGCAAACAAATCTTGCCGCCAACGATTACTCGATGGTTAACCATGTCGACCCACACCTCTGCCTTGGGATCGAGACGCGTCAGCTTGGTTGCATTGCCAGGTTGGGCACCCGCCGTCGTTGGCTGTGATTCCTCGGTCGCGTCGGCCGGTGCACTGGTGGCATCCAGATCGGCGGACGAATCGGGCACGCCGGAACCGGCCTGTGCCTCCGCTGATTGAGGCTTCGTGTCACCGGTTGTCGTAGGGGCAGGCGTGGGTGGGGTGGTGGCGTCAGCGGGTGCTAAGTCCGGAACGACGAACCGCATGACGCAAATCATGACAAAGGACAAGATCGCCACCCGACGAGTTGGATATCGCACGCGAAGTCTCCCTGACGAGCTCATTTAGCCGTGTTTGCTGTTGCCGCGGCACGATCACTGGGACGCCCGCAGCCGTCTCCGCTGCGTCATTTATCGGCGTACCGCCGCACGGAAATCCTGCGTCGAATCGATGTATCGCCGCAACCTACTTCTCATAATTGTGCACCAAATGTCGTCGTGAATCGAGGCCCGGTGGCTCGATGCGACTGTGGAAATCACCGATGGAGGCGTTGCTGTTGAGACGAATGTTGATAAAGTAGCAAACTTAGATTGGATGCTACGGCTGCGGTCGTACGCAGAATCATGAGTAATGCAGCACCGAAGGAACCCGCAGCGGTAAACGGACATGGCAGGACACATTGTACGTGAACAAACAGATCGCTTCCTCGACGAGATCACGCGGCATGCACCGTGGGAAGTCTGGGCGGAAAAGTTGGCAGCTCGCAAAAGGCCCGAGCCGCTGCACAAGCTGATTCCGACGAAGAATGAGTGCCCGCTGGAGTGGTCGCTGTCGGATGCCACGCCGCCGAACACGCGCGAGTTGCTGGAGTGGCTCTATCACCTGCGCCGTCGCCCCAAGAAGGATGAGTCTCACGATTGGACGGAAGTTATCAATCGTTGGCTCGAGGCCACACACGGTCAGGCGACGGTCAAGAAGCAACTGACCACCGAGACCATGGTCGAGATGCTCGCCTGGGGGCATAGCTTGCCGCGGCTCGCATCGCGATGTCTTCCGGAGGTCTGGTCGGCGTTGCTGGGAACACTGCTGAATACCGCGGCCGATGCAATCAACGCGCCGGGCGGTGAGGTCAAGCTCGATCAACTCTGGTCCAGTCAGTTGCTGGCCTGTGAACTGCCACTGACACTCGCCTATCAATTTCCCAAAATGGAAGTTTGTGAGCAACTCTTGCGACCGGCACGCCGGCGGCTTGAGGAGAGCTTGATCGGCTTGCTCGACGGCGAAGGGGTCTTGCACGGTCGTTATGCGGAGGCTTGGCGTGGACTGTTGGCCTGCTGGACGCGCTGCATGTATCTCGATCGCAAGCTGACTGGAGATCGGATCAGCAAAGACGCTCGGTTGCAGTTCGAATGGATGGTCCGACAGTCGATTCGCTGGTGCCGAGGCGACGGGACGCTTGTCCTGACCAATGATACGACGACGATCTTCGAAATGTTGGAGACGGCGGTGGCAGTCGGTGGTGACCGCGTCGATCGCGACTTGTGGGCAGTGCACCGTGGACGTCGGAAAGAAAGCAGCAGCGCCTACGCACTTCCGTCGGCTGGCGAACATTCGGAATGGGCCGAACAAGCGATTTTGCGTTCGAGTTGGAGTGGTGAGTCGACTTACTTGGCCTTCAACTTCTCGCAAAACCGTTGCGTTGCCGAGCTGAATTCCCACGGCACACTCCTATGGCATGGTGCCTTACTGCCCACGATACGTTTCAACGGCACACCGCTAAAACTCAACAATCAGTGGGATGAAATCTGTTGGGAGTCGAACGATGAAGTCGACTACCTCGAGCTTGAAACGGAACTCGGTCACGGTTGGACCTTGCAGCGCCAGGTGATGTTAGCTCGGGACGACAACTTCATCTGGTTCGCTGATGCCTTGCTCGGATCGCACGATGGCAAGATCGAATACGAGTTGGAGTTGCCGTTGAGCACGCAGGTGCAATGCGTGGAGGAAGCGGAAACGACCGAGATCCAATTGTTGTCACCGCGGCCGCAAGGTTGGGCGATGCCTGTTGCTTTGTCTGAATGGAAGACGGATCGTCGCGCCGGTCAGTTCACTGGCCGCGAATTGCGACAGGAAGCCAACGGCTCCGCGCTTTATTGTCCGATCTTTTTCGACTTGGATCCAGAACGCCGCCGCAAGCAACGCACATGGCGGCAGCTCACTGTCGCCGAAGAGTTGAATCTGATGCCAGCCGATGTCGCGGTTGCTTATCGCGTGCAAGTTGGCGACGAGCAATGGATCTTCTACCGCTCGCTCGGTGAGACCGGCAACCGCACCTTCATTGGCCAAAACTTGATCAGCGAGTTCTATGCTGCTCGATTTAATACCGATGGTGATGTCGAGGAGCTGATTGAAATTGAAACGCAGGACGACGATTAACTAGTCGGCCCTGGTTAGCGTGATTATGAAGCGTGAACGGAAGGATGTGATATGACCGTTGACGCAAGTGTTCGGCAACGGATTGCTGATAACGTCGCGCAGACGCGCGAGAGGATTGCTGCCGCAGCAACACGGTCCGGTCGCTCGGCCGCTGCGGTCCAGTTGGTCGCAGTTACCAAATACGTCGACGCCGACTGGACGCACGCCGTCTGGGACTGTGGCTGTCACGAGCTGGGCGAAAGCAGGCCTCAGCAGCTTTGGAGCAAGGCGGCAGAGCTGGCCGATGCGTCGATCCACTGGCATCTAATCGGCCATTTGCAGAGAAACAAAGTCGAACGCGTCCTGCCGCACGTCACCTTGCTTCATTCGCTCGACAGCCCCCGCCTCTGGCAAGCCGTCGAGCACGCCTGTCAACAGCAGGGGCGAGAGTTGCCGGTGCTGTTGGAAGTGAATATCTCTGGCGACGAATCGAAACACGGATTCGCGCCTGCCGAGCTAGAGCGGTTTGTCATGGACGTCGTAATGCCGCACGATGGGGCTGCGATCAAGGTACAAGGTCTGATGGCCATGGCCAGTCTAGAAGGCGGCCCGGAACGAGCGCGGTGTGATTTCAGAGCGCTGCGTCAACTGCGTGATCAAGTGGCGGCGGCAACGGCAGGCCAGCTTCTGCTGCCAGAACTTTCGATGGGCATGAGCGACGATTTTGAAGTCGCTATCGAAGAAGGCGCAACCCTTGTGCGCGTCGGCTCGGTTCTGTTCGAAGGAACCGGGGCGTGATTCCGATTCAGGTGACGACAGCGGGTTGCATCATTGCCGTCAAAGCGCTGCCGGGGTCGCGCCGCAACGAAGTTCGCGGCGAACAGGACGGT
>JAGQPK010000588.1 GCA_020426755.1 Planctomycetales bacterium | reverse complement strand
TTTTTCCCAGCGTATCGAGTAGGAGTACGAGTAGGAGTACGAGTAGGGCGACTTAGGTGGGGGGCAGGTTGCGGCGTACGCGAGGAATGCACTTCGACATTCAACATTCGCTATTCAAAATTCAGAATTCGAGTTCCATTTTCCCCCTCCTCAGGACATCTCGTCGCAGTTGGCCCTGGCGATCAACCACAAACTTTGCGAAAATCTGTAGGTCGGCGGAGGAGGGCGAGATGCCCCCTACGATCGACGAAGACGAGGACAACACAATGGAAAATGCAGATTTTCGAGCGGAGACCTCAGCGACGGTCACGGAGGGGCAACCTCACGGGATTGGCGCGGACCGCGACGACCGCACGATTTTGCTGGCGGATGACAGCCAGTTATTTCGTGAACGGTTGGCGCGGGCATTTCGAGAGCGCGGTTTCACCGTGCACACAGCCGGCAATTACGACGAAGCGATGGACGCGGCGCGGGCGCATGCTCCCCGATTGGCTGTCGTTGATCTGCGCATGCCGGGTAAATCGGGTCTCGAACTGGTACGCGACCTGAGATCGTTGAACGACGAAATTCGGGTGCTGGTCTTGTCCGGCTTTGGCAGCATTGCGACGGCCGTGGATGCCGTCAAACTGGGGGCAGTTAACTTTCTGCCGAAGCCGGCCGATGCCGACGACATCCTGGCGGCCTTCGAGCGATCCGATGTGGAATTGCCCGAGGAGGTAACGCCAGATGTGGCCGAAGTGCCCTCGCTGGCGCGGGCTGAATGGGAGCATATCCACCGCATTCTGGCCGACTGCGAAGGCAACATCTCCGAAGCGGCACGTCGCCTGGGCATTCACCGCCGGTCGTTACAGCGAAAGCTGCGTAAGCGGGCACCAGAATAACTACGCGCGAGTCGATCGCGGCGTCCACTGCGGAAACAGCGGCAGAACGCTATAAGTGAAGGCTGGAGTTGCGGTTTCGTGCCGACCTACGGCGCTACCTGACATTGAGGCGAGATTCGACGGAAACCCGAGAGGCTCAATGATACGCACTGCGACCGAAGCCGACGCTGCGGAGATTCTCCGCATCTACCGCCCGGCCGTCCAAGACCAAGTCACGTCGCTGGAAACGGTACTCCCGTCGGAGGACGAGATGCAGCGGCGGATTCGGACGACGCTGGTGCAGTTTCCGTGGCTAGTCCACGACGACGGCGATCGCCTGCGCGGTTTTGCCTATGCCGGCCCTTATCGGCAGCGCCAGGCCTATCGCTGGTCCGTCGAAGTCTCGATCTATGTCGACCTCAGTGTCCGACGCCAAGGCGTAGGCCGCGCTCTCTACGAACGACTGTTTGAAATCTTAACCGGCCAGGGGTATTGCGCCGCAGTCGCAGGCATCGTGATGCCCAACGAGGCGAGTCGTTGTATGCATGAAGCGCTCGGCTTCGAATCGTCGGGAGTCATCCCAGCCGTTGGGTTCAAATTCGGCAGTTGGCGCGACGTGGGCTGGTGGATTCGCCGCTTGCGTCCAGCGGACGATGTGGAACCGCCATTGCCATTGGCTTTTCCGTTATGGCAACAGCAGCACCGACTCAGCTTGCAGCATGCACCGCAAGCGCGCGACGCGCAAGGTTAATTGATGAGCGCGGAAAAGACGCTGGCAATCGTGTTGCGCGTCGTCGAGTTCAGCGAGACCAGCTACATTGCCACGCTGTATACCGAGGATTTCGGCAAGATAACCGGTTTGGCCAAAGGTGCGCGGCGTCCCAAAAGCGCTTTCGAGAACGCACTTGACGTTCTAGCGGTTTCTCGCGTAGTGTTCCTCCGCAAATCCACCGATGGCATCGACCTGTTGACCGAAGCCAAGCTCGAACGCCGCTTTCGCGCGGCCGCTCATAGCCTGCGTTCGCTCTACAGCGCCTACTACGTTGTGGAATTGCTCAATTCATTGACTGATGAACACGATCCGCACCCGGAACTTTTTCGTATGGCAGTGCGGACCGTGATGGACTTGGATGAGAATCGCAATCCGCGTGAAAGTTTGTTGAGATTTGAGCTCGCAGTGCTGCGCAGCTTGGGACAGATGCCGCTGCTGGATCGATGTGTCGAGTGCGGTACCTTGCTGCCCGAGGGGGTAAGAGTTGCCTTTGGGCACTTGGCTGGCGGTGCATTGTGTCCGCGCTGCAAAGTCGGACAGCGGCACGTGGTCAGTTTGAGTGCCGGCGGGGGCAAATTACTACGGACTTTGGCGGATGAAATCGAAAACTTGGAACAACAACCGCTCGTGATGCAACGCGGTCAGTTGGAGGAGCAATGTGGCAACGGAACCGACCAGGATGCGGTGAGCGTTGCGGCTCCCATCGTGAATGCATGGGGTGAGTTGCGCGGTTTAATGGACAATCGCATGAGCCACGCGTTAGGGCGGCGAGCACGCATGTTCGCCTACCTGAAGGCGCTTAAGTAGTGTGGCTGAGGACGTCGCGCCGATCGCGCGACTGACCTGCCACGCAAGTGATAGCTTGACGAAGGATGACACGGATGTCACACGAAAGCCGACGGGTAGTGCGCAGCTTGCGCCGCCGAATTCGCTGGTCTGCGTTGCTCTTGCTTGGCAGTTCGCTTGTGGGCTGCAACTCAACGGGGCGAGTGGACCTTCCTGGTCCGGTTAGCTTGACCAGCGCCGATGTCACCATGTCCGCAGCGACGGACGCCGAACTGCTACGGGCGCAAGATCCCGGCGAAGGTTGGTTTCAAAAACTGAGTCCCAAGCGGGTCGCGCAGAATATCAAGTCCGCCGCCGGTTACGGTCCCAATAAGGCGGCGGCCGAAGCTGCATTTCAAGAAGGCGAAACGCTATTTGTCGACGCCGCCAATCAACAGGGCGGTAAGCGCATCGAGCAATTCACGGCGGCAGCGAAGAAATATTCGACCGCCGCCACGCGCTGGCCGGATTCCAGCATTGAAGAAGATGCTCTGTTCATGGTCGCCGAAAGCTACTTCTTTGCCAACCGCTATCCCGACTCGTCGAAAACCTACGAACTGCTCGTCAAGAAGTACCCCAACTCACGCCACATGGACGTCGTCGATAAGCGACGCTTCGCCTTGGCCAAGTACTGGATCGAGCATAACGAAGCCAACCCTGATCTGCCGATCACGCCCAATTTGACCGCGAAGGATCGTCCGCTCTTCGATAAGTTCGGTCACGGCGTCCGAGTGCTCGACAAGATCCGCTTTGATGATCCCACGGGGCAGGTCGCTGACGATGCCACGATGCTCGAGGCCGTGTCGCACTTCAAACAAGGTCACTATCAGCGCGCTGACGAACTGTTTACCGATTTGCGGCATTCGTTCCCGGATAGCGAACATCAGTTTCAAGCTCATCTGTTGAGTCTGCAATGCAAGTTGCACATCTACCAAGGGCCGCAATACAGTATCACGCCGATGGAAGAAGCAGAGGAGTTGGTCAAGCAGATCACTCGCCAGTTTCCACAAGAGGCCGTCGACAATCGCGACTTCCTGAACAAGACGTGGAAAGAAGTGCGGTTGAAGAAGGCCGAGCACGACTACGAGATGGCCGAGTACTACGACAATCGCGAAGAGTACGCGGCGGCGCGGCAGTATTACCAGCGAGTGCAGCGGAACTATAGTGACACAAGTTTGGCACGCGACGCGAGTGAGGCGTTGGCTCGCATCGCTGACTCGCCTGGCAAGCCGGAACAACCATTGCCCTGGTTGGCCAAGATGTTCCCGACTCCTGAACGCGAGAAGCCGCTGGTGGCTAAGAACCCGCTGGAGTCAATCCGTCGCTAATAGCTGCCGCCTATCCACGAGCCTGCTGGATAAGAATGAATCACGCTAAGTTCACCTCACCGCTCAACTCAATACTTGGACCAGCACGCTGCGGTGTGCTGCCAGAGGACGCTGTTGCTCGGGTGGCTGGTGTTCGGCGGGGTGGGCAGTTAAGCGCCGGTCAGCTTTCGCGCCGGTGTGTCGCCTGCCTCTTGTTTGTCGCGACGCTGGCGGGGCTGACCGGTTGCGCTGGCTATCAGATCGGCCAGCAGCAATTTTATCGCCCCGATATTCGCAC
>JAGQPK010000587.1 GCA_020426755.1 Planctomycetales bacterium | reverse complement strand
TACGCAGTCGATGGACGCAATCCGAACTCATATAGCGGCATCTTCTGGACGCTGGGCCGCTACGATCGCGCTTGGGGACCAGAACGCGAGATATTCGGCAAAATTCGCTACATGACCTCTGAGAACACGGTGAAGAAGGTGAGTATGCGCAACTATCTCAAGCGCTTCAGCGCCTGAGCTGATCGCTTCTGTCTGATCTGTCTGATCTGGTGGCGTTGGCTTTCGCCTGCTTCGCTCATTTCGCGGTTGTCGTGCAAGCAGCCAATTTGGCAGACGCTCTGCCAGCAGTCCTAGCTGATGCTGGTTTGAATTCAACCAGTGGATCCCGTCCTATTGCCCCTAAGTTTCCTGCCTTTTCGAGTCCTGAGCCGAATTGGTCGGCCGTCACCAGAGTATACCTGTGGCACCGAATTTGCTGGTCACGCGGTGGCTCACCGATTTAGAAATGACCGCACGTTGATCACTGTAGTGACGTCTGTGGGCGGCTCGAAGTGGAAGATTCATCAACCGGAAGGATACGCAATGTTGGTATTAGGAAGAAAGCAAGGCGAGACCATCGTAATCGATGATACGATCGAGATTCGAATCGTGGGCGTCTCGGGTAGCAGGGTAAAGTTGGCGATTGATGCGCCGCGGAGTGTTGCGGTCCAGCGAGGCGAGTTGCGCTGCCGCGACAATGGCGTCTGCGCGGCGTCGTACAACCCTGGCACGCTGATGTCTTCCGACCAGTAGTTTCCGGTCGGCGGGCGGTAGTAAATCTCGGGCACGTTTTCGGGTATCTTGACGGGTAGGCGGGGGCGAATGGCATCTGTCGAGGCCGTTCGTGGGTTCGTTCATTCGTTTAGAAACTAGAGGAAACGATGGCTGTGTCACGTGAAGAGACGATTGATCTGCTGAAGACCGCGTACTGCATGGAGCTGGAAACGGTCATGAATTATCTGGCGAACGGCATCAATCTGGACGGCGTGCGGGCGGAAGAGATCAAGAAATCATTGTTGGCGGATGTACAAGGCGAGATCGGCCACGCTCAGCAATTGGCCAACCGAATCAAGCAACTCGGTGGTTTGGTCCCTGGGTCGGCAGCGATTACGATCGGGGAGCAGCAGCAACCCCCTGAAGATACGACGGACGTGGTTGCCGTTATTCGGGGCGTGATCGAAGCCGAGGAGGCGGCGTGCGAACACTACAAAAAGGTGATCCGGGCGACCGACGGCGAAGATTACGTAACCCAAGATCTGTGCATACAATTATTGGGGGACGAAGAAGGTCACTTGGTGCAGTTTCGAGGCTTTTTGAAGGAGTACACACGCAGCTAGACCCGGGCGACCGCCTGAATACTGGTACCATCCACTATCCACCAACGGAGCCTCCCCCTTGGGGGGCTCGCAGATTTCGGCAAGCAGCATCTTGCAGTCGGCCGGGATTTTGCGACCATAGGAGCTTGATTGTTTTCGAGGTCCTGAGGGGATAACTTCCACCAGAATATGGCTACGCAATCGTCTACTGCAGTCGAGCAAGTGGATACGTATCACGAATTGTCAGGGACAGCTTTGGCTCACGGAGAGAGCGAACTTTACCGCTCCCGCAGGCTGTTGCACATCGTTGGCCAATACGAAAAGGCCACGATTGTGACCCATGACAATCCTGACCCGGATGCGATCGCGACCGGTTGGGCGTTACGCGAGTTGATTACTCGTCGCATCGGCGTGCCCACGCGTCTTGTTGGCGGCGGTGCGATTGTCCGCGCGGAAAACCGCTACATGGTGGAGTTGCTGCAGCCGCCGATCGAATTGGTGGATCGGCTCGACTTTGATGACCGCACTGCGATCATTCTGGTCGATTGCGGGATCGCCGCCACTCATCATCTGCTGGCTGGTCGTCGGGAATGGCCTACCGCCGTGATCGACCATCACGTCACACCCGGTTGCGATTCTGTCGAGTTCTGTGATATCAGGCAGGACGTCGCCGCCTCCGCATCGATTGCCGCCATGTATCTGCTTGGTGAAGGCATCGAGCCAGAAGCGAAGTTAGCGACAGCACTGCAGTACGCGTTGAAGACCGAGACGAAAGGTGGAGAGACTAGCTACTCCCCGCTGGACCGCAGCGTTCTGCAGTGGCTGGCCAACTACGCCGACCCAGAGATGCTTGCTGAAATCGAGGACGCACCGCTTAGTCGCGACTACTACGGCGACATGGTGTTGGCGCTCCAAAACACCTTTCTCTACGGCGACATTGCCTTTTGTCTATTGCCGCGAGCTGAAGGGTCGGAGGTCGTCGGTGAAGTCGCTGACCTGATCATTCGTTGCAAAGAAGTTCATCGTGTATTCTGCGGGGCTGTGATTGGCAGTGATGTGCTGATCTCGGTGCGCACCGCCAAGGGACATGGGAACGCCACGCAACTCCTGCAGGAAACCCTGGCCGGCATCGGTCACGGCGGCGGACACGACCATCGTGCCGGTGGAAAGATCGCCGGAGTTTGTCTAGGCGATCGCGTCCCATGCGAAATCGCCGAAGAGCTCAAGTCTCGTTGGCTCACCTCTTGTCGCGCCACGCGTCAACGTGGTACTCGCTTGATTCGTAAGCAAGAAATCGTCAAGCATCTCTAGTTAATGCTGGCTGCCGCGTTCGCGTCCGGGTAAAACGTAGACGCGCACGGCTGCGCGCTGAGCGAGCACGAGCACGAGTGGCTTGTGTGACGAGTGGCAACTTTGATCTGCGGGCTTGGAGGGAAATCTGCGATGACAATTCACTGGCGCCAAGCATGGCGAAAACTGGTCGTGACTGCGGGAGTGGGCACTCTGATTGGCATCGGCGCGACGCCATCGGCGCGCGCGGACTATCCCAATAAGGTTTTGGATTCTTCGCCCGTGGGATTCTGGCGTCTGAATGATACGGTGACGCCAGAGCGTTCGGTGCGCAATTGGTCTGCGGCAGGCGAGACGCTGGACGGCTTCTACCAAAACGGAGAAGCTGGCGTTGCCGCTCCTGGCGAGCTAGGCGATGGCACTCTGTTGCCAGGCATCGGCTTCGGCAACCTGGCCTTCGACGTTGGCTCGAACGACTCGTTCATCGAAGTGGATTCATCGTTGCTGAGCGGACTCAGCGAATTCACGTTGAGTGGTTGGTTTAATCCTCGTAGCTATCCGGCTGGCTTCGGTGGTTTGGTCGGTCAGTTTGGAGCCGTCGAATTTGGCTTCAATGGTGGCAGTTCATTGGAGGTTCAAACCGCGGGCGGGGGGAATCTCAATTGGCCATTGCCAAATGACGATATTCTGAAGCCAGGAGTTTGGACCCACTTGGCGGCCGTTGGTACGGGCACGCAGTTGCAGCTTTACGTCAATGGCCAACAAGTCGCAACTGGCGGCACGCCGATTGGTACGAGCTACGGAAGTTCGACGGCCCCGCTGCGTATCGGCAGCGGCGTGTTTGCTGCCAGTGGAGATCAGTTCGAGGGCGGTGTTGATGAAATTGCTGTTTGGGGTACGGCGTTGTCGGCGGAGACAATTCAATCGCATTTTGATGCGGCCCTGGGGGCAGTCAAACGCGGCGACTTCAACGGCAATGATCGTTTCGATGCCGGGGACATCAACGGGTTGATCCGAGCGGTCAACGAGGGATCGGACGACACGATTTACGATGTCACTGACGACGGTTTGGTCGACGAAAACGACATCGATGTTTGGGTGAAGGACATCAAGCTGTCGTTCTACGGTGACGCAAACCTCGACGGCGAATTCAACAGCTCGGATTTGGTCTTTGTGTTCGTGACCAACGAATACGAAGACGGCATTCCTGAAAACTCCGGCTGGGACGACGGAGACTGGAATGGCGACCTGGAGTTCACCTCTGCTGACTTCGTGGTTGCGTTCGGCGATGGCGGTTTCGAACGCGGCCCGGCGGCACATGCGGGGACTGCGGCGGTGGTGCCTGAACCGGCGAGCTATTGCCTTCAGTTCTGCTTGTCGGCAGGCGGCCTGCTACTGCTGCGTCGGCGCCATTGACGCAATTCGTCCGGGCTGACCGTGCCGTCGCGATCGGTGTCGGCGACGATACCCATGCGTCG
>JAGQPK010000586.1 GCA_020426755.1 Planctomycetales bacterium | reverse complement strand
CGCCGGTGTCGAGTCCATCGGCGAAAGTGTCACGTGGATCGGTAGTGACCGACAAACGGAACCGTCCCAGGTTGTTGCGACTGGAGACGTTATGCGCAATTGTAAATGTCAGCGCGGTGCCATCCGCGTAGCCGACGTCTGTCGCCGTCTCAAAAACTGCCGTCGCAGCACGAATGACGGGGCCTTGGAAATCGACTGGCTGGCTCAGGCCCCAACCTCGCCCAGCCAGGTCACCATCGATCAAGTTGGCGATGGGGCGGCCAGCTTGCGAAAATGTTGCAGTTGCGTTTTGGAGTGCGATGAGTTCGGCGTCAAGTGCTGCACGCGTATCGAAGCCCACCATGCCGCTCACCGCCGTCCAGTTGGTGGTATCAATTGGTGCGGTGAGTTCATTCCAGTTTGCGTCGAGCGAATTGTTCGTGGGGACCAGAGCCTGCATCATGGTGGATGGTCCGATGAGCAGCTGGGTTGGTGTTATGCCACGCGCATTGGGCGCGACCCCGCCTCCGCTTAAGCGTGGATCCGTGCCGTCAGTCGTGTAGTACGTCGTGTAGGACGCCGTGTAGTTCACTGTGCCGGCGGGAGCCGTAACGTGCCAACTCGTGCCTGCCGGTACACTGCCGCTGGTTTGATTGAACTGGGGAGCAGCGACGTCGGAGTAGAGTCCTGCATCGCGCAACTGGTCAATCAGGATGGCCGTTCGCTGTGGGAAGTATTCGTTGAGCAAGCGATCTCGTTCTGCAATCCATTCCGCATCGCGCGTGTAAGGTGTCGCACGGCGTGCGTCGCCCCACCGAGCCGATTCGCCTAGAATGGCCTGTTCAACCTCCGCGGCACGGAGGGCATAGCGTGCTGCAGTTCGCTCTGGCGTCAGCGCTCCACCGTTAGTCAGGTGCCGGTGAGCGCGGTCAGAGTACCGTTGTCGGAACTCAGCGTTCTCACGGAGTTGAGTTAACAGTCTCATCGGTGAGTCGGGCACGTCGCCGTCGATGTTCCGATGTTCATCCTGATACCAGAGCGTGTACTCCATATCCCAAACGTGAAAGGTAAATCGGCCGTCGTCATTGCGCCGACGTAGTGCACGCATATTATTGCCGCCCTGATCGGGGCCGTCATGATTCGTGGCATACTGCTGAATCAACATGTAATCGATGAAGTCATCGATATCCAAGTACGCTTGAATGGCGGCGTATGCTTCCGGCGTTGTGAGGCCCGCGTTGGCAATCGCCAGCATCTCGCTCCACGCCACCATGTCGCCCGCCGTTGCGTGAGTCGCTTGACCAGAACGCCGATTGATGACGTCATACTCCTCACTTTGCCCACCTAGATACTCTTCGGCGAATTTCTCGTCTGTACGCTCAACCGGATTGTAAAGGCCCCAATAAAGCCCATTCAAATAGAGATGAACAAAGGTCGCATGCCCTTCCAGCTTCCCCATCTCTCGCGCGGTGTCGCGTGCCCAGGCATCACGCAGATACTGTGACTGGCGGATGTCAGGTTGACGGAAATCGCTCCAACTTCGGCTACCTTGAGCTCGCAAGACGATGTCATCAAATTCGTTCACCGGCGCATCGGCAAACAACGGGTACTGAAGTTTGGTGGGACCGTACTGCCCCTTGAATTTTAGTTGAAACGAATGTTTCTTGGACGAAGAGTGCGGTGCCCAACCAGTGCCCCACATGCGTAGCCCCGCGTCGGCTTGGAACCCGGTAGTCCCGTCGGGCAGAATTAGTTCGAGCGACGTGGGGCGTTCCCAGGCAATCCCACGTTGCGTCGAATTAATATAGATACCCGAATTCGCATCCCACAGATTGTCGCTATCCGTAACGATTGAAAGTGTGGGAATGCTGCGCAACGCATCAAGCATTTCGTCGCGATAGGCCGGATCGTTCACGACATCTGGGTCCATCGCGTAATCGGCCGATGTGCCCGCCCAACTGCTGGGCACACCTGCCGGTTGGGCTGGTTGTTGCAAGACGCTGGCGAGAAACAGGTAGCTCAACGTTTCCACAGGTGAGTCCGCCAAGCCTGCCTTCACTGCCACGGCGCGTAAGAGCGTTGTGTCCGCGATCTCGATCGATGTGCTGACTAAATCTTCAGGTGACACCGCTGCGATCACGATACCGTTCGTTGTTGTCGGCTCGCTGCCGTCAAGCGTATAAATGAGCGTCGACCCCGGGGTCGTTGTTGCGAGCGTCGTTGAGAAGCGTTGTGAATAGAAGCCACGCGGTATGCTGACGTTTACGCGTTCCGTAAAGCCACTCACCGTATCGCCATTGCGTTCACCCGGTGTCGCCGTCAATAGATAGCCGGTGTCTGTCAGATCAAGTTGCCGTGCGATCAGCTTGGGGAAAAACAGCAGGTCGTCGTCGGATGTTGATTCGTTGAGTAACTGAACTGTCAGTAGGTTGTCACCCGCGCGGATGGCATCCTTGGGGATCGCAATCGTCTCGACGCTCGTGCCGAGATGACTCGTCGTCGCGGTGCTAAGTAACGGTATCTGACCGGCTGCTACGTTACGTCTTGTGACTTCAATGCCATTCAGATACACAATGACGCCGTCGTCGTATTGCAGGTCAAGTTCGTAGTTTGTCGTCTCGTCGGTCTCAGCGACTTGGAACGGTATTCTCAGCAACGCCGCGGAACTGACATTCTGCATTACGGGGCCAACGTTTGTCTGGAGTAGCGTCTCATAGCCTTCCTGTGGATAGACTTCTACTTCGGCAATCTGCGGCCAGTAGTTCGAGCTGCCATCGTCCAGCTTTGACACGATCACATAACGCCCGCGAAACTCGCCTGCGGAATCGAAGTCCGCCGTCACAATATCGACACCGCCGTTGCCGGAGTTCGTCCCATCGCTGCGCACTTGCCCGGTCCACAACGCAGGTCCGGGGCTGCCTTCGTCATCGTCATGCAGAGAAACCTGGTAACGACTTAAGCGATCCGGACAGCAGCCATCGTTACGATTGAAGATCTCGATGCGATCAAATTCGTAGAAGGCGGCGAGGTCAATCGTGTAGGAAAATGATCTCACTGCGGTGGCTGGATGTGAAATCGTACTGCGATCGCCGTCGGTCAGACGTGTCGCGACAAAACCGGGCCAGAGCGGTCCGGAGGCGGCAACCGCCGCGCCGCGCGCGATGTTCGTGTTGGCTTGACCGTCGCCAGAACCAAAACCTACGGCCGCTTCCACCGCTAACCAATCTGAGTCGTCAAATGGCTCCTGCTGCCCGGTCCAACGGTTTGACAAAATGGACTCATCTGCTGCCTGGACGACCTTGAACTTGGCCGGCGAATTGCCATCGAGCAGCGTCGTGATGGATTCGACTTGCCCAACGCCGTAGCCAATGTTGTCTCGTTGGGCTGGGAAAGTGTAATCGTTGATCAGTTCACCGTTCGGGCCCGACAACGCCAGGTACTCGCCACTGCTGCTTAAACGAAAGTTGGTGTGCAGATTGCCGGCCGCGTCAAGCTCATCGCGCCCACTGGCGAAAATGATGACCGCGGCGCCAGGCGACAACGTCATCGCAGGCAAAGTCCACTGTTGCAGCCGCTGCGGGTCGTCGCTCAGTGTATACCCGGCGAGTTGTGCGTCCTCATCGCCCAAGTTCTGGATCTCAATCCAATCTTCCGTCTCGCCATATCCATCGATCAAGGTGCTTTGGTTTGCGGCCATGAATTCGGTTAACCAAGGCTGTGCCGTTAACAAGTCACGTGACTCCAGCGTTTCGATTGTCGAACGGTGGCGCTGGAGAACATTTCGACGAGTTTTCAGGCGACGCTGGTTGGCGGTCATCGTAGCACTTTCGAAGCGGAAGGTCGCGTGAGTGCGGACGGTCAGCAGGAGGCGGGCGTCGACATTAGACGGACTCGCGGGAGTCGGGTCAAGGAAAAGTGAGGTGGGTCAAGAAAAACTCACGTCAGCGTATCACTGGAATGAAGTTGCTCTTGCTGGCCCGTTGAATCTGGTGTCAAGATTTGAGCAGTCATTGGACTACGGAATCTTGGGGGCATGCGACTTGGCACTGAGAATGTCGAGTATTGCGTGTATTCTGTATTGTAATTCTGAACGCTGAAT
>JAGQPK010000585.1 GCA_020426755.1 Planctomycetales bacterium | reverse complement strand
ACTCCATTTTACGAATTCGTGCCACATCCCGAACACCACCATCAACGACCGCGCCCACACATCCCGCGTTTCGCGCAGCCGTCGTCAGTAGTTCGCCCCAGAGCGCCGAATGAAGTGATCCACCCGCCGCACAGATCAGCACATCATCCGGCTGGCAACTATCGACCGCCCGCAATTCGAGTTCGTATGGTCTCGGATCGGGATGATACATATCCGCCCAGAGCGTCGTCTTGCAGCGTCCCACCAATAATCCATCGCCAGCAAACTGTGGCAACGAGATCCTCGGCGACTGATTGTACGCTCCGACACTATCCAGGGCATCGGCCACCACAGCCGAATACAACGACTGCCGCATCATTGGCAGAGTAATCTCGCTACTCATGATTTCGCTTCCAAATCTCGACAGGTAAGTGCGAACGGGCTGGCCCTGACCAATGGCTGGCAAGTCGCAGATCCAGCGGACGGTTCGGTTCATCAATGACTTGCCGCCGCCGTGTCCACGTAGTGTTGTGTCTGGCGTGTCGCGTTATCATAACCGTCAGCGTTCTGAGATTGAACGAGGTTTCGTCAGCAAATCTTCTGCCTGCGTGCCTTGCGGGCGAAGAGCTAAGACCAACGCCCAATGGTACTCAGTTTTGTTTCGTGGCAGGGCACACACGCTCCAAAGAACTGAAGCGTTCCGATGAAACCAGGTGACATTGGCTGTTAGCCTTGACCGTATGCTAGGAGCTCAAACCGATGCGAGTAGCTATCATCGCTCTGCTGCACGAATCGAACACGTTCGTCAGCCGGCCAACAGAGTGGCACCATTTTGAGTCGGATCTTTGCTTGCATGGTGAGCCGATTCGCACGCAACTCGCGGGCGCTCACCACGAAGTCGGCGGATTCTTCGCCGGTCTGCACGACGCAAACATCGAAGCGGTTCCCCTGGTCGCGCTGCGTGCGGTGCCATACGGACTTCTGACTGCGGAGTGCTTCCAGCGGGTGATGACAGAGATCGCTTCAGCGCTCGATTCCGCCGGCAACGTGGACGGAGTGCTTGTGGCGGGACATGGCGCCATGGTTGCTGAGTCTCATCGCGACGCCGATGGACATTGGTTGACTCAATTGCGACAGCAACTCGGCACACACATACCGATCATCGGTACGCTTGACACACACGCGAACCTCTCCCGTCAAATGGTTGACGCCACGAATGGACTCATTGCCTACCGCACCAATCCGCATCTCGATCAGCGTGCGCGCGGAATGGATGCCGCGCAGCTTATGGTCAACACTTTGCGGCAAAAGGTGACCCCAGTGCAAGCGGCAGCCTTTCCACCACTGGCAATCAGCATCGAGAAGCAACTCACGTCGGCAGCGCCACTGGTGCCACTCTACGACTTGGCAAATGACCAGTTGGCCCGCCCCAACGTGTTGTCGAACAGCATCCTACTCGGCTTTCCATACGCCGATGTGAAGGAGATCGGGTCTGCAGTTCTCGTCATCACGAACAATGCTCCGGCACTTGCCGAACAATTAGCGGCCGAGTTGGCAAATGAGATGTGGCGTCAGCGTGAATCGTATCGAGGAGACTTGACTGATATCGATCACGCCCTTGCAGAGGCCAGTGAATTAGCAGGTACCGTTTGTCTACTCGACATGGGCGATAACGTGGGCGGCGGTTCGCCGGGCGACGGCACGTTGCTGCTGCACGCGTCTCGCGCACGTGCAACTCGCAAGAATGTGTTGTGCTGCCTGCATGACCCTCAGACTGTCAGCGACGCGATTCGTACCGGCGTAGGAGGACGCTGCCTGTTGAATGTCGGAGGCAAGACCGACGCGAAGCACGGTGCACCATTCGTTGATGAGTTTACCGTTCTTAGCTTGCACGACGGCAAGTTCTCGGAACCACTTCCGCGGCACGGCGGCGCCTCACAATTCGATCAGGGGCCCTGTGCAGTCATTCGTAACGACTCTGGAGTGACGATCTTAGTTAATTCCCTCCGCACACCACCATTCAGTTTGCGTCAGTTGACCAGTTGCGGCGTGACTCCACAAGACTTTGAGATCGTCATCGCGAAAGGCGTGAACGCACCGATTGCCGCTTACCGTGAAGCATGTCGGCATTTTATTCGAGTCAACACGCCGGGTTGTACAACGGCTGACATGACGACTCTCGATTTCGTCCACCGGCGCCGCCCGTTGTTTCCCTTCGAAGTTACAGGCAAGTTCGGCTGATTACCGCGCCCGTCCGGCCAAATGATGTCGACTCGCCGTCACACATACGACGACCACCAAGCCAAAGAGAACGCCCAGTGCAGCGCGCCGCGCCAGGCTGGAGGCCGAAGTGACCTGAGCGAACTCCAGCGAGACGATTTGCTGCGTCGACAGTGATTGATCGGAGCGATAGATAACGTGATCCGCAGCCTTGACTTCTCGGACGGGCAGGTCACAACGCGAGTTTTCGGCGAGCTCGCCAACAAATTCTAAGACGTACACGCGACACGGCAAGATCATCGTTTGCTGCCACAGGTTGGTCACTTTCTCGGCGTCGACCCAGTACGTAAACGCAAGCTGGCGACTTCCAGGCGGCCATGGCAAACTCGTCACAAGATGATCGTTCACGACACGAAACTGTTTACCCCACGCTTCTTCATCGAACGTGATGCGTTGAAATTCGGGTGGCACGTCGAGTCGCAACGTGACTGGTGGTCCACCAGGATGCGGCGGTTCGCCAACGTAACACAGCGCAGAAGGATTGTTGATCTCCAAGATTTCGCGAACCTCAATCGAGTTCACCAAGCGACGCACGATCACATGATGATTCTCGATCACCAACGGACTAGGCCCAGCGCTGTTACGATAGAGCGTAATGTTGCCTTGCCCCACTCGATTCGCTACTGTCAAACGAACTCGGGGTCCCGGAAAATGCACATCACCCAAGTTCGCTCCCGGCAAGTAGATCACGTCATCCGTGATGGGCAAATCGGCGAATCGATATTCGCCTTGTGCATCCGTTCTGGTCGATTCGACAACGGCGAACTGTCCGTCGATTGTCGCGCGTAGTACGACTTCGATGTCGGCAACGTCCGCGCTCGGGTCACTACCGTTGCGCACAGTGCCCACGATCTCACCCGTTGGATGTCCCAACTGAGATGTTGCCAGCAAAACGAAAATCGTGATCTGCCCAACGAGAAACAACTTACCAGCTCACCTGTAAAGAACTTCGACTAACAACCTTCACGCATGAATTGGACACGCGCGACCAATCGTCGATGGATCAAATACTGACGCAATCGATAGAGCGCTAAGGCGGCCCAGACGGTGGCATAAGCGTAAAAATGCATGATTCGGAGCTCCTGCATCGGCTGACTAGTGGATCGACGAGACGCGCTGTCCGCCAGACACCGGCGAACATGGAATTCGTCGCCTGCCTGCTACTGGCGGTGCATCAATGATATCAGCGAAACTCGCTAGGCCTGTGCGACGTTCGACGCGGCGGCAGAACCGCAACTGTCTCGCGCGAGTATTCCACAAGCGTGCCACCAACAAGCTGCACACCGCCACATAGGACAGCAACGTCCACTTCATGACGGGATCCATCGATACCGCCACAGGATGAATGCCCCGAAACCAGCGTGTGGCCATCACGATTAGCGGCACATCTAGCATCCCGAGCATGCTCAGGATGGCGGTCGCGTTGGCGCGCTGTTGCGTATCACGGATAGCACTTCTGACGACTAGCGTGGCAGAGTAGACGCACCACAGACCGAACATCGTGGTCAAGCGAGGCTCCCATGTCCACCATGTCCCCCAAGCTTCATGCGCCCACATGGAACCAGTGACTAATGTGAGCGAACTGCAAAGCCAGCCGAGTTCCACGGCTGCTTGAGCGGCGTCGTCACTCCGTGGATTGCGGCGACTCCACCAGGCGAAACCGTAGAGAGTCGCGATAACCAGCGCGAGCAGACTCAACCACGCCATCGCTACGTGAACGTAGACAATGCGTTGACTCTCGCCCATTTCGCCATCTGCTGGCACCCAGACCAGTGCCATGAAGTTGACACCAACTACCAACAGCGGCAGCAACCATCGGTCGAAA
>JAGQPK010000584.1 GCA_020426755.1 Planctomycetales bacterium | reverse complement strand
GAGCGGAGGCAGCACGAAGGCCGGAACAGATCTCTTCAATCGGCAAGCGAATGCCGAGATACGTGATGTCGGAAACAAACGCTCCGTCGCACGCATTGGCGAGAGCGGTATCCAATAGCAGCTCCCGAACATCTGTTGCGGTAGCACCTGATTGAAAGATCATGCGGCGCAACGGCACGACATGTATTGAGCGGCCGCGTCGTTTCGCCATAGCTCGCAAATGATCGAGATAAGCAGGCCACTCGAGATCCGTCGTGAGAATCGAGCGAGCTTTCCGAGTCAACGCATCGGCCGCAAAGTGAATCAAGGCGTCCGATTGCCCAAAGAAGTAAGTGGAACAATCCGGTGGCTGATTGAGGAAGCGCGCGATGCCCTGCTTGAGCTCAGCCACACCGTCCCAGCATCGGAGTGCCGGTACACGGCGTATCAAACGTGGTGGCAACGAATTCCAACCATGTTGTAAGAACCACTCGAAGTACAGCGACGAGCCGAGCTGGCTGACCAGCGCAAGAAAATCTCGCTCGGCCTCACGCGCTGTGGGACACATGCGACCGAGCCTGGCTGTGTCAAGGTATAGCTCGGTATCCATCGGTAGGATGGATCGTAGCGAGATCGGCCTGGCAGATCCAGTCACTACTTGTCAGAATGTGTCACAGCAATCGTTTAGCTGAACAAGTCGCGCCAGGGTTTGGCATACAGCAGCAATTCACGCCAGTGCTGTTCGGCCCGACGGAGGCTCGCCGCGTCAAAACGCAGCTCGTAGCGGACTGTTCGACCTTCGAAATCGGTCTCCTGATACCCTACCGCGTCATCGCCATAGATACCAAAGTCGCCCACCAGATGAGGCTCGTGGGCCAAGTCTTCACGTCTGATCAAGCTGACATCCAGTCCTGCTTGCTTTTGCAGCGACATCCAGTGAAGCAGATGCAGATTGGGTTCACGGCAGTGTCGCGGCCAAAAGAACTCGTCAATGATAAAGACACGATGGACCAAGAATCCATGCTGGACCATGGTGGCGTTGAATTGCAGACTGCACTCCGAGGGCGTGTCGTGCCAATAGTCGTCGGACTTGATGAGTGCCACGCTCAGATAGCGACGAACCTGAACACCGTCCAACACCTCTTGATAGGCACGATGCCACGTCTCCGTCGACTCGAAAACTAGCCGCCCGTCAAGCAAACGATCGAGTTCGTGTTCCACGGTCGCCAATCGTAGCTGCGTGTGCGCGGCAAACACCGGCGCAGCCTGAGCATAGCCATGCGGCAGCAGCGCGAGTTTCGAAAACATCCGCGCAACGACGGACCGGAGTTCGATAGGTTGACGGCGCGCGACGAGCGTTTGCAAGAGCCGAGCGGCGAACCACAGCGCAAAGCGTTCAAAAGGCTTGGGTACGCAAACCTGCGCCGCGGTGGCCGCTCGATAATTCATCTGAAGCTGACGTCGAGAATTTGTCATGTGACCGTTATGCAGTTGCAAGCCGTTCGTGTCGCATCTTTCAGTTCGACTGTCCGTGTAGGAAGCGTCAACAAACATCTGCGGGGTCGGTCCGATTTCACACTCATACCGAAATTCGCTCAACGATATTCTGTGTCACCACGCGGTGACGACGATCGTAAAGTCGCGTCGTTCGCGGGTCAGCGTGTCCCGCCAAATTCTGCACATCTTCCAGTGAGACGCCCTGCATCAAGAGATCCGTTATGACAGTCACACGAAACGAGTGCGCGGACACCCGCATGGAGAGGCCGGCATGATGCAAACGTCGCTTGAGCATTCGCGCGACATCACAGGGTGACATGCCCCTGGCAGTAAGTCGCTTTGACCGTCGGTACGTCGTACGAAACATCGGAGCGTTGGGCTCCGCGTACTCGAGATGGCCAGCGGCCAGATATTCGTGCAGATAGGTGCGCAGATCGTGTCGAACGGGAAGCTCGCGAAGTTTGCCTCCCTTTTCTGTGAATCGCAACACAAACGAGCCACCCTGTTCGAAGAAGTCTCGTCGCCGCAAACGCGTGACAGCACCGACACGCGCTGCCGTGTACACAAGGATCGCAATCACGGCGCGATCGCGGGCGCCCACGACGGAATCAATCGGAATACTGCGTAGCAACCGGCGAGCTTGCTCTACGCCGATTTCGGGCGTACGTCCTTCAACGATCTGCACGCGATCACTGCGCACGGACGCAGCAGGATTCAAGACGACCACGTGTCGCGTGACGAGCGTGTCGAAAAAATGTCGTAAAGCGGCGAGGTGTAGCTTCTTCGTCGTCATCGCGTAGGACAGCCCATCCAAGTAGCGAGCGACATCCACGGGCGCGATTTCGGTTAGCGTCTTGTCGAGCGACCGGCAGTGAGCGAGAAACTTGCAAATCGCGTGAACGTAGGCAATTCGTGTGTTGGGATTGCGAATGCGTGCGTAGGCAAACTCCTCCCAAGCAAACGTGGCCGCTGGGCCTGCATCACAAATCAAGCTCGGCGGTAATCGCCGATCCGCGAGAACGGTGTCATTCCTGACCGCACCGGGCGGTTTTTGTTCGAAACACCGAGCAGGTCGATGTACTGCCGATTCAATCGTTGACTTGCCAAGTAGGTGTTTCATTGTCCTCCGTTGAGTTTCAATCACACGGCGAGTCACCTTTGTCTCTCGTGAGTTTTTCGTCTGGCCAAAGTATCGCCTTGCAATGTCCTTTGCATAGCATTATCGCTGTGAGTCTGGCAAGCGACGATTTTCGATGCCAATTTGTTGGGGTAGTCGAGCGTTTGCTGGAGTCGGCGAGGCGCCGATTGCGTCACCCACAAGGTCTTCGATCGTACGAGCAGTTGCATGACGCCGGAGAGTTCCATTCGGTATGTCACATGGCGGTTGGGCTTGGCGAACGGGACGATGAGATGCCTAGATAAAGTGTGCCTTTGTGGTTCGAAAAAAGCATTCGACGCGGTTCAAATCGCTTTGCATTTACCCGCTGCCAGGCTGTGAGGGCGCGCGGCTCGCTCTCAACGTTGCTGTTGTGATTCTTGACCATGTGGTACACTGATGAAATGAACAGCCAATTGTTGATAACGAACCATATCGAACTTCGGCCAAATCGTGACGGGCAACTCCGGGCCTTCATCGTCGGCACGCGCATCCGCGTGCAGGACATCGTGTCTGATCACGAGCGACATGGACTAACACCCGAGCAAATCGCTCGTGAGTACTCCCAGCTGACCCTTGGCCAGATTCATGCTGCCCTCTCATTTTACTTTGATCACCGCGATGAGATTCTCAACGACATGAGGGTCGATGATGACCTGGTGAGATCCATCGAATCGAAACACCGCCAGCAGGGAAACGGTGGCAAGGATGCAGGCCATAATCCGCTTTCATCTTGATGAGAGTATGCCGAATGCCGTCGCGGATGGACTTCGGAGACGCGGCATCGATGTGACTACGAGCTCAGAGGCCCGGCTCCTTGGAACCAGCGACGACGAGCAACTTGCTTTTGCCAAGCGTGAGGACAGAGTACTCATCACTCGCGATCAAGATTTCCTACGGCTGAATTCGAGTGGAGCTGCGCACGCAGGAATCGTCTATTGGACGGAGCGGCAGCGTAACATGGGGCAGCTTGTCGGTGCGTTGGCCACGCTGATGCTCGAAGTTGCGGTCGACGACATTCGTGGCCAAGTCTTGTTCCTCTAAAGGACCGAGTGCGATCACGGTAATTCAGTTCGCCGCAACGCGTGAGCGTCGGTTTGTTCCGCTAACGAGCATCGGCCGTGCGTGCGAACGCGGCTAACGCCTTTGCGGCGAACTTCCTGATCGCGAGTAGCGACTTCAGACGTGTGCCCCTCAGAATCACCCCAACGTCAGCTCGCCCTACGAACGCCCGTGCCTCATGCTGAGGCCAATCCATCTCTCTACCCCAGAGACGCAAAAACATGGGACGACGCTGTTCGCTGTAGTTGTTCGACAACAGCGAGGTAGCGTGACAACTCCACCGCTGCCTGGAGTCGAATCGGGCGGCAGGCACGACGCACGGCACGAATTCAGATGAGACGTGTCAGGAGCATGCGTTGCTGCCGAGCCACTTTCGCACAAGTGAAGTGGTTGGT
>JAGQPK010000583.1 GCA_020426755.1 Planctomycetales bacterium | reverse complement strand
GCCACAGGGCGGTGTCATAGCGACAGGGTGGTGCCAGAGCGACAGGGCGGTGTCATAGCGACAGGGTGATATCAGAGCCACAGGGCGGTGTCTTAGCCCGGAGGGCGACGGATCCCTGCCGGTGGTGTAAACCACCGGACAGATGGCTTTAAGCCCTTTAGCCCGGAGGGCGGCACACAATTGTTGATGAGATGCCATGGCTGAAAATCCGGTTTGTTCAATGTGTCGCCCTCTGGGCTTGAGTGTATGAGTAACCGGTATCCGGTGGTTTACACCACCGGCAAAGATATATCGCCCTCCGGGCTGTTGAAATAGCCTTGAGACCGCTCTGCGATCGAAGGCACATGGTGTCGTTGGCCCATCTGTGTGAGGCAGACCTCTTTCACTTTCGCGACCTTCTTCGAGCTAGCGGATGCATCAACTTCAGCAGACTGAGGTCGAGGCGAGGCTACTGAGGCATAGCCCATCGACTTCATTCAAGCCCAATCTGTGCGTGTTCACGTCGACGGGAATAAACATTCGGCAAGCGCTGTCCGATCCAACTGTGGTGCGTTTTAACAAGCAACGCGGCCAAGAACATCAGTGCGAGTAAATACTCATGGCGTTTCCGAAAAAACCGGTAGCAGCCGACGATGGGGCTCATCGAAGACGGCAACTGCTCACGGCGTCATCGACTCATCACACCCCAAGGCGGCGGACGACGCCGATAAAAATGTTGCAACGATTTAAACCCCGACATGCAGCCTCCTGCTAGAGTCGCGAGCGAGGTCAGGTAGAACGGGATTGCAAACGTAGACAGCACAGCAATACGATCACCAAGACGCCATAGGCGATAGGAGATACAGACTGCTCTGACGCCGAGCCACTTCCGATGCCTAAAAGTCGAAGTGAACTACGTACGATGTAAACGAGCATTGCGAAGTAAACCAACGCCAGCCAATTTCGTCTCGCTGACGGCGATTCGGTGGCCGGTGATCGATAAGGATTCTCGTTGTTCACGGCTCAGTATCACCGGTTAGGTTGCGCGGGAAGTTGGTATTGAGCAATCCGCCGAACGCTACTCGAAGTCCGTGCTGCCAGAATCATCTCTTTCCCTTGTTGATAAGGACAGACGCGACAATGGCAGAGACCACAGCGCCAACGATGGCGCCGACAATTATTGAAGTGTTCATCGGATTCTCGCTAGTCGTTATCGCCCAGTCTATGTTTAATCAGAGCGAAGTATCGAGGCCGCCGCGATCGCAGCCGCAACCACGCACCGATTATCAAGTCTCACTGATTTCGTTGTCAAGCAACTGCCGCCCATCGCGTCTCGCCAGCCGCCATTGACGATTCACAAATTGAATTGCGGATCGTGGTCGAGGCGCGCACATCACTGGCGCCTGTTTCGGCGGCGACTCAGCAATGAAGCTAGCGCAAAACTTGCTACGGCGACGCCTATCGCCGCAACGAATTGGTATCGATTGATTGCGGCGGCGGTATTCACAAGCCAAATCAGAGCGGCTGGCAGCGGCTCTTGGTCTCCTGCCCAAACCTTCGACATGTTTACGATTAACAAAGCACCACCTAGTACGGAAAACACGGCCAATATCGACACCGCTACCGACATAGCTTTTGCTCGTGAGTCGCGCAAGTGTCGGCCGCCTCGTTGGCTGTGAGTATCTTCCTCATGCTTGCTAGTACACAACTCCCTTGTCGTACAGATCGAGAACCGGACTACGCGATTCGGATGCCGCAACTGGTAGATGTGTTACGCCGCTCCGCAAGCGACCGCAGCGCCAAGATCTGTCTTACTGCGGCCAAGTCCAAACGTTCGGGCGTCAGATCACGACTGCTATTCGACGGTTCGCTCCGCGCCGTAGTAGAGCGGCAATCGGTGTGATTCCACCAACGAGAAGCCAACTGACGGACGGTTCGGGGACCAGTAGGATTCGCGCCGATGACTCGCGGAAAAAGTTCCACTCAAACGGCGAGCCGTCCATCAAGAATCCTGTAATCGTGCCTTCTGTGTCACTGACCGAACCAAATGGATAGTTGAAACCTGTACCGTGGAGCGTAATTGTCGACGTATCTATTGCTTCAAGATGACGGAGTTCAGGACTGTTGCCAGGCTGCGAATCCAATCTCACCTCAAAGGTGCCGCCACTGATGTCGGCTTGTGAGTTGCCGCTTGTGAACAGTACATGTGGCGGTAACAACGGAGGCGGATAGCTGGTGTATGTGTCACTTCGAAAAACTCCGCCGCTAATACTCAATCTCGAATTTCCGTTCAGTTCAAAAATGCCCGATTGACCATTGCCGAAATCGGCTAGTCCTGTGATTTCAAAAATGCCGCCGCGAATGACGATCTGCGCCGCGTCCTCGATCAACGCAAAACCACCTGTTACTCTGTCCATTGGCACCGCATGCAATTGGTACTCACCGGAGTCTATTTGGATCAACGATTCTCCCGTGGCGCGAAACATCGAAGCTCCAGCCCCATACAGAGGGAACGTCCAATCCGCCTTGACATTTTGTAGCATGACGTGTGAACGCTGATTTGTGACGACCGCCGGTGCTTCGTTATCACGAGTCCGTCGCAGCTCCCCGTCACTCATTGCAAATCGCGCGTCGTCATATAACCGCAACCAGCCATCGCTCCAATTGTCGTCAGATTGGGCTTCGTGGAGCACGCCTCCGTTGACATTGAACGAGGAGTGGCCACTCAGCACGATACTCGACATCTGCGAGTTCGTCGCATCACCGTGGCTGTAGTCATACATGAAGGTCGGCACATAGACTGCCGCGTTGGCTGTCACCAGAATTTGAGAGTCGCCTCGAATCTTAATCCGTTCTCCAGTCGTCTCCCAATAGTCACCGCTCAGCAACTGAACAATCGACGTTCCAGAGGCATCGAGTGCGTCGCCTTCGAGGCGGAGCCCCTCGTAAAAGTTGACATTGCTATCAACTACCTTATAGCGACCACTACCTCTGACACGCGAATTGAATACACCATTTTCTGAGACAACGATGTTTCTCAGGTCCAAGTTGCCATTCAGGTGATCCACAATAGCATCCGTCACATACACATCGCGTAAGTACGTCGCGTCGATCATGACGTGACTCTGATTGAGAACATATACGTCCTCGGTGACTTCGCCTGTCACCGTATGATCGCCGCCGTTATCAAAGATCATCTGAGCAGGCAATTGGCCGGCGAAACCTAAGAATACGGCCAGACAAACGAAAATGGATGTGCGACACATTAGCAACTGCTCGTGAATGGTACTGCGGAGTTGAAAATGTCGTAACGAGTGGCGATGTGCCCCGCGCTAAACGTGCCACCCAGTGGTTGAAGATAACTGTGCGTTTACTTGTCTTCAAGCGTTTTGCGTCGTTCTCGACGTTTAGACAGTGTCGACAGTTGACACTCGGCCGGTAACCGTGGGAATACTCTTCGACTGACATCGTGAATCGCGATTTCCGGCTTCGTCGATGCCCAGTTCCAACAACGGCAGTACTTCAACCAGACGGCCGCAGGCCGGCCAAAGAGAATCATCTACCGATATCCACAACCAAACGCGTCAACTATGGACGCGCGTCCGCCCGCAGTGTCCGTCGCCGACAATGGGACCGGCTTAAGAGATAGTAAAACGATGTGGAGCGATTTGGCGATGAGACGATCCACCGCCCGTTGACGAACGGGGACAAACTCATCATCCGCGCGGTCAACCGCCGCCCTGCCCTGCGCACAATATTCGTCTGAGCGAATTTAAGAACTGTTGGTGGTCGCGTTAAACTCGTACGTTTATAACTCGCGTCGCTGCCTTAACGGACGATCGTCAGCATCCTTAGGCATACGGGTCCGCAGGAGAAACCGGACTCGCGGACGCCAACTCGGGTCGCATCCGCGTTACGATCAACACCGCTACTCGGAAAGGCCTACTCAACCTTGATGGGGCGAACCGGCGGGCGATCATTCACGATGTTCGTGGTTGTCCCAAATCGTCGCCGAGCACTGCGGGTGAATGATCCTACCGAGGCATCAATCAACACGCTGGAAGCCGTTGCTGTGACCGCTGGCCGCCAGGTCTCGTTGGGCTGCAGACACTTCGA
>JAGQPK010000582.1 GCA_020426755.1 Planctomycetales bacterium | reverse complement strand
CGCATCACGCCAGTTGCGGCGGTCAGCCAGATCTGGCCAGTTCTCTTCAAGATCTGCGAGGAGTTCGCGACGCCCAGACGGCCCACGTCGTCCCGGGCCGCGTCGTCGCGAGAACCGTTGATTGCGCCGAGCCGCGTTGAGAATTTGCTGAACGTCCGCGTCGGGCTCGATGTCGAGTGTCTTGCAGAGCGCCGTGACGATGTGGCGATCGGCCAGTGAGGCATGTTGTAGCAATTCACTTACGGGCCCGGTTAGGCTCAGGAGATCTTGGCCATCGACATGCTCGCGTGTTTCGCTTTCGCTTGACGAATCACTGTCGCGGTCCGCTTCGCTAGGTGCCTGGCCAATTTGGCTGAAGACCTGCAGTAGTACATCACTGGATCGCAAAGGTATATCGATCGTTTCGCTGTCGGCCACGGCGTAAGCGTAAGCCTCCGCGAATGAGATGTTGCCATTGTGGTCCAGGTCGCAATTGTCAATCGCTGCACCGTTACGTGTGCGTCCGAGCATGGCACCCCAGAAGTAGCTGCTGAACTCCTGGTCATTCTGAATGTCAGGTCGACAACCGGCGGCGGCCAAATTGTACTGCTGTGCAAAGAAACCAATCCGCACCTGATCCGCCAACGGAGGCGCGTCGCCAGCTTCCTTGAAGATCGTGTGCGCGAAGCCACCACAGTAACACTGCGCCATCACCATCACGACCGTGACTTCAGGTGAGATATCGTCAAGCCACTTCGCGAGTTCTCGCGAAGTGAACGACTTGTTGTCCCAGCCGTCAATGCTCGTGTTGTAGCGGTCGTCTCCCTCCGCCTCACTGCCGTGGCTCGTCACATAAATCAGAATGCGGTCACCTGGCTTCGATTCACCCGCGAGTCGTTTCAAACTAGCTTGAATCAGTGCTGGGTCGTTGGGACCACTCGTACCGGGAATCTCGTGGTCACGATACTTGACTCGTGGTCCACCCCGTCGATGGAGTTGTTCGAGTAGATCCACGAGCGGCGCCTTTTCTTCTACAGAAACGGCGACCTGCAAATCGTCACCCGGATCATTGCCGTCGGCGAAGTAGATCTCGTGCACCCATTCGCCCGCGTGTTTTGTTCGCAGCAGTTCTTGGAAGAACAGCACGTTGGCCTCCAACGACGCTTGATTGGCCGAACGTCGGTAGCCGCCACCGATGGTAATGAAGTGATCGACCGCGTGGACAAGCGTCGCTGGCAGCGACAACGAAATGAACGCGACGATAATGAGCAATTGCTGTCGCGGTGAAATCATATGCTGCTCCGAGTATCCTTGGCAGGTTGCGCCTGATTTGTTCGACTTGCTGGCGATTCCGTTTGGCCAGGTCTCGATGTCTAGCGAAACTAGCAATCAACGTGGGATTCGCGCCGTTGCCAATTTGATTTTAACCCAGGGGAAGCGAAAGGGTGTCGCGAGAAATCGTGACCAAAATGCGCCTCGATTGACAGGATGGAGCGACTTCGCTAGTTTGACTGAGTGACAATATCGCCTCGGTTTTGGCGGTGTCTTAGCTTGCGAGTGTGGTGATGTTTGCATACCGACTACCGCTAGTGCGGCGAGCAATGCTTGGCATGTTCATATGCCTCGCGTTGTTGGGACACGGTTTGCACTTTCTGCCCGGCGCATTTCACTCGCCCGGCAGTAGCGGTGGCCACACGCATTTCGGTGTTTCGGCCGAGTGCCCCCATGGGCACTGTCACGAAATCGTTCCCTCGCGTCGTAGTGATGTTAGTACCCAACTCGCCGCGCATGAATCGGCGGTACATGCGACAAGTCAAGGGACGCACGCAGATTCGAGTCTTGGCCACGAGTGCCCGGTATGCGCACTCATGTCGCTCGCTCAGTTGATCTCGCTGGCGAATGAACTGCCGATGTCCCTGGACTCTCGGACGTTTGTGGCAGCGGCCCCCTACAGCGCCGTTGCGCTGCCGGACACGGCAGTCTATTCTGGACGTGCCCCTCCGGTTCTCTAGGCCGGTCGAGTTCTAGCTCGTTTTGGTAGTCGGCGAAAAGGCGGCTGCAGTCGATGCGTTAGGCATCATTGCTACACGTCTTGCTTTCGTGTGCCTTGCCGCTGCGATTCATTGAGCTGCGTTAGACGATTTACTACGCAACTGATTGATGCTGCGCGCGGCATGTCTCACAAGCCGCTCATCGCGGACTGCCCGCAACTGGTCACGCGATCTTTGAATGAGGGCGCAGATGAAATCATACATCGCGCGAGCGCTACCGGTGCGCGCTCGCAAAGCATTTACGTTAGTTGAGTTGTTAATCGTCATTGCTGTGATCGGGCTACTCGTCGCGCTGTTGCTACCCGCTGTTAACGCGGCTCGCGAGGCGTCTCGCAACACACAGTGTAAGAGTCGTGTCCGGCAACTTGCTTTAGCAATGATCGGCTACGAGTCATTGCATGGCGCATTCCCCGTGTCACAAACTGCGAGTGGTCCGTCGCGAAGCGGCAGCGGGTGTCAGGGTGGATTTTATAGTTGGCAGGCTCGTGTGCTGCCGTTCATTGAAGAATCGTCGCTGTTCGAACGAATTGACTTCGAGATTGATCTGGCCACCGAATGCAATGACGGTACGAACGGCTTGATCGACGAGGGGCATCCGCATGCGGGCGTCGCGATGTCCGTCGTCGAATCTTTGCTTTGCCCATCCGATGGCTTTCGTGGACATCACGCGGATGTGATGGGGATTGAATCGGCACCAGACAACTACGTGGCCAATGCGGGTTGGCCGTCGTTGTCAACGGGCATTGCTGGAGACCGAGTGACGCCAGCGAAACAGAACGGAATTATCACCGTCGTTAACTCGCGGTCGAAGGAGAGTTGGTTGCGGTCCGCCGCGGTGCGCGCAAAGCAAGTCAAGGACGGCCTATCGAAGACCGCTTGTATCTCGGAACGTCTGATACAACGTGGCACGACCGCCGCTTCGATTCTCAGCGGTCCGACTCAGACGCTCTCGTTTCATCTCACGGAACGCCCCCGCACACTCGGGCAAATGGTGGAGAACTGTAACTCACAGCAGACACACGCTGACTTAGCGAACTCGGCTTACATCGGACGCTTTTGGCTTTCCGGCTGGGCGCCGACAGCGCCGACCTATTTGCATGTGATGCCGCCCAATACCAACCATTGTCACTTTGGGCACAGTCTCAGAACGGGTGACTTCATTGTGACACCTAGCAGCAATCATCCGGGTGGCATCAACATCGCCTACGCGGATGGTCACGTTGCTTTCTTGCCTGATGACATTGAGCCCACCGTCTGGTGGGCAATTGGCAGTCGAAATGGACACGAAACTCTAGATGAAAGGTTGCTGCAGCAATGATGTACTCAAAAATTAGAATGATATCGATCGTGTTGGCGTTAGGATTCGTCGTTATCGTCTCTGTGGCGAGAGGGCAGGATGAGCACTCGGATATTGAGGTTGCGCTGGATGGCAGCCGATTGATAACGCAGCAGCGGATCTACGAATCACAGTTTCCCGAATCGGGGATCACGAGGCACTACACGAATGAACCTGGTTTTGTGGCGGAAGCAGACGGATTAGGGTTGATCACGCCTCGCCTCACATTGCGATATGATTTGTTGGAAGATCTCGTCTATTGGAACGGATTCGACTTCTTGGCACCGGCGGACGATGTGAGAGTTCGTATCGAACATGGCGCGGTGGGAACGGGGCCGACCTATGTGTCTGTTGGCACCGGTATGCAGCTGGCGGGAAGCGATCTCACGACAAATCGTATTGGCACCGCGAACGAGCTTGGTGCGTTTCATTCTCATCTGGCGTTTTATCTGGAGCCAAACGAAACTTCTCCTCCGCTGGGCGCGTACGGCGTCAAGTTGCGGTTGGTTGCCGATGCGGATGATGTGTTGCCGTCGGAGCCACTGTATCTGGTGTTCAACTACGGCATGGATGAATCAGAATTCGATGCCGGTCTCGATCTGTTCGTCGAACGATTGTCATCCGGTGGACTCGTCGGTGATTTCGACGGTAGCGGCGCGTTGGATGTGGCGGACATTGACTTGCTGACGTCAGCGGCAAGGGCAGTCGCGACTGACCTGACATTCGATCT
>JAGQPK010000581.1 GCA_020426755.1 Planctomycetales bacterium | reverse complement strand
AACAATGCGCGACGTTCAATCACCGCTCACTCACAGCCGAGGATCCACCGGTTCGCTCTCCAGCGCCAACACGCCGAACACACACTCGTGAACTCGCCGCAGCGGTTCTCGCCGCACGAAACGTTCTAACGACTCGACGCCTAAAGCGAACTCGCGCAAGGCCAAGGATCGCTTCGCATTTAAGCCGCGTGCACGCAGCCGCGTCAAGTTTGCGGCAGCAGTGTAATCGGGACCGTAAATGATGCGCAAGTATTCGCGGCCCCGACATTTGACTGCGGGCTGCAACAGTCCTTTCTTTCCTCTGGCAATGAAATCCAACGGCTTGACAACCATGCCCTCACCGCCCTGCTCTGTCCGCTCGCACCACCATTCGGTGGCGGCCACGACATCATCCAGATTCGTCACGTCGACCGTCCGATTGGGTGTCGCCAGCAGCACTTGCGGATCGTGACTGCACAACGCTGCAATCCGCGTCATGTGCCATTCGTGGTTTTGATCAACGTGCACTTGGCCCTCCGTCGCGAGAATATGAAACGGCGCTAGTTTCAAATCGTCGATCGTACGCACCGTCCAGCAGTACTGACGATATGCTGACACAAACTGTTGTGCAGACTGACTGCGCCGCCGAAAGTCTTCCTCCAGTGTCTGCAAGAGTTCAGCTTGTTCGCCTTGCAATCTATTGGCAGCCTGGCCCAATGAAGCGAGCACCGACGGCAGCGCACTGACGGCCGCCGAACCTACGGCCGCATATTGCGATTTTAGTAGCTCTTGCGCCTTCGCCGACCACGGCATCAGTTCGCAATCGAGCACAACCCAATCCGTACACAGCTCGTCCCAGAATCCGCTGTTCGTTAGCGCCGTACGCACGCGTTCGAGCAACGCCAGCTCCATCTCAGTGTCATTGAAGAAGCGTCGCCCTGTCCGCGTCGTGACCATGCCTGCTTCACCGTCGACACCAAATCGGCGTCGCGCAACATCCTCGTCGCGACACACGATCACGACAGCACGCGACCCCATGTGCTTTTCCTGGCAGACGACACGTGGCACACCTTGGTTGCGAAAGTACGCAAATGCCTCGTCGGGATGTTCGAGATAGCCTTCTTGCGTACTGGTCTCCGACGGCGACATGGTAGGCGGCAAGTAGACAAGCCACTTCGGATCGACGGCAAAGCGACTCATCACTTCCAGGGCAGCAGTGCCGTTCTCCTCGCGAATCGTCACCAGATGGCGCAAGCGTGTTGAAATGATTCGTTTCCCCGTAACGTCGGCTAGGTCGAGCAAGTCATCGTGCTGCTGTTGCGACGACAGCGCTGGTGACTGTTGATCTTGGGCCAAGAACGGACGAGCAGGATCACAATAGGTGCGCTTCGCCTTGACGGAAACCGTCTCGAGCTCCGGATAGCGTAGTGCAGTTAGAGCGCCGCCAAAGACGCATCCGGTATCGATGTTGATCGTCTTGTTCAGCCATTCCGGATCCGGCACGGGGGTATGACCGTAAACCACCAACGCATCGCCGCGGTATTCACTCGCCCAGGGAAAACGCACGGGCAAACCAAATTCGTCGGCCTCACCGGTCGTTTCACCGTACAAAGCGAACTCGCGCACCTTGCCAGAAGCGCGGCCCTGCATCGCCTCCTTCATTCCCGCGTGCGCGACAACGACCTTCCCGCGATCCAATACGTAGTGACTAACCAGGGCGTCGAGAAACTGCACAAGCTCTTTGGTGAACGTGTCGCGTACGTCCGCTGGCAAACTGTTAATTTCCGCGAGTGATTCCGCGAGCCCGTGTGTTGGTTGCAGATCCTTGCCTCGCAGCTTGCGCAGCAGCTTAACTTCGTGGTTACCAGGTACGCACAAGGCATGTCCCGAGGCACTCATATTTCGAACCAAGCTCAGCGTGTCCACGATGCGTGGACCGCGATCGACCAAGTCGCCAACGAAGACTGCCTTGCGTCCCGCCGGATGCGCATACTGTAAGCTCGACCAACCCGTGTTGTTCTCACTGACAGGTTGGCACGTGTATCCAAGTTGCTGCAGTAACTCTTCAAGTTCATCGCAACAACCGTGCACGTCGCCGATGAAGTCGAACGGCCCGAGATCGTCGCGACGATCGTTCCACAACGGCGCACGCTGGATGGTGACCGCCTCGACGTCGTCTGGCGATTCCATCACGAAGATATGTCGAAAACCCTCTCGCTTGAGCTTCTTAAGTGAGCGGCGCAACTGTGAGCGTTGCTGCCGTACAACGTGAGCGCCAAACTCACGATCCATCCGGTCACGATTGCGTTGCTGACAGATGTCTTCCGGCAGATTGAAGACGATCGCCACTGGCAAGGCATGGTATTGGCGGGCCAATCTGACCAGCGGCTGTCGCGACTCAGGCTGCACGTTCGTGGCGTCGACGACCGTCAGTCGGCCAGCTGCGAGCCGTTTCGCGGCGATATAGTGCAGAACCTCGAAAGCATCATTCGTCGCGTGCTGATTGTTCTCGTCATCGCTGACCAGCCGGCGACAGTAGTCACTCGAGAGCACTTCCGTCCTCAAGAAGTGCTGACGTGCGAAGGTACTCTTACCAGAACCGCTGGGGCCAATCAGAACGACGAGCGATAGATTAGGAATACTGATCATGGGACAAGCTACACAGACCAATCTAGTAAGCCATCAGCTACTGCTAACAAAGCCGGCAATTCAGGAAGGCGGCGTTCGAGCAGTTCGGTCCGCAATTCCAAGTCAACAGCGATCTGAGTCGCCACATTGGCTTCAGGTTCGCCGTGCAGCACTTGCACGGCCCGCTGGACGGCATCCGTTATTCGCGCCGCAGTCGCAAACGTGCGGATAAACTCCACGTTTTGTCGGAGCCACCCCACGTCTAATATCAAAGAATCATTCTCCCAGCATGGTCCGACGTGCCATGCTGCGCCAGTCCGAACGTCGATTAGCGGGCTTTCATCGTAAAAGTACAACAATGCGGAACAGTACTCAAGAAACGCGACCGCTCGTCCTGGTGTGCTCATCTCCCACCAAGCCTGCCATAACAAGGGCAGTTCGTGACTGATGAGCCCCAGCGAGTTCATTCGCCTAAGCCAACCGAAAGCTGGCGTATGCATGCCATCGAAGGCAAACCCGCGCTCTTGATCGAGCCGATAAAGCATGCTGTCGCGAAACACGGACTCTACCTGCATTCGTTGAGCGGTTGTCAACATTTCGTCAAACACATCGCCCTGCCGTACTCCCTTGTGAAACTCTGAGTCACCATGCGCACATGTCTGATTGGCGATCAACGAACAGTGCCAGTCCATCAAACATACGGGAAACAAGTGTGCAAACAATTCAGGTTGAAGTTCGACGTAGGCCAGATCGTGATGATAGTACCAGAGGTCACCGAATTCGATCTGATCGTACGGCGTTCTACCCAGCTGCTGTAGCTCGGCGTCAAAGTAATCAAACTGCCGCTCCCAGACCTCCTTGACGATTGGTGGATTACCAAATATGGCGCGCAGTCGCTCCCACGTAATCGGGGCAGGAATCATTCCGCAATACCTCGAATCCGCAACCGCACCAACAGATCATCTAGCGCCGCTTGGCCGCTGGCTTCATTGGGCAGTGTTGAAGTTGGCATCGCGGCTTCAAGTCGCGCCACCAGCCGCTCATACTCGCGCTGATGAAATTCGACGTCGGCTGCCTCAAGACGCCCCTTCTCAGGCCCCGCCAGTTTACGTTCGACCAACTCATCAATGTATGGCAACTTGGCCGACTCATTGAGCGTCAACAAGTTTGCCTCAACTTCGCCAGTTCGCATTAAATGCATTCCAGTTAGTAGGACGCGGTATACGTACAACAGCGGCTTAACCCGAGGAGGCGTTTCCTTACGAAACAACTTCCATTGAGTCTCTGCGAAACCCAGGTAATGATGTGCATGATGGCGAGTGATACAACTCGGCGCGATGGACTTGAGTTCCTCATGGTCGGGTGTCGAGTGAACGACCAGCGGCGAGAGCAACTGTTCAAGCACGTAGCCATTCTTCTTCAGCATCAAACCGAAGAACTTCTTGGCATCGTGTGTGACCAAGTCCATCTCGATCCCGTCATGTACTCCT